>NZ_JBHSRF010000028.1:0-93343 GCF_042658925.1 Sphaerisporangium aureirubrum | reverse complement strand
GCTGGACGACGAGCTCGCGGGCCACCTGCTCACGGCCGCGCGGGGAATCGTCGAGCCGCTGCGCCAGTGGGGCGCCTACGCTCCCGTGGTCGAGGCCGCTGACAGCCCTTCCTCGACCCCGGTCGTCGACGAACTGCTCCGCTACCTCGGCCGCACCCCGCGCTGACGATCGGTTCGCCGGCGTCGAGCGCCGCCGCCCCCGTGCGCCAGAACCTTCGGTGTGGAAAGCGCGTCATACCGTACGGTTCATCGGTCACGCCCGTGGAGCAGGGAAGGTCCATCGTGTCGGATCATCAAGGGATGTCCCGGTGTGTTTGGCGACACTTAGCGGTGGCCACGGCGGTGGTGCTGGTCACGGCGGGGTGCCAGTTCGGCGGCGAGGATCCGGGTGCGGCGGTGCGGGGGGGCCAGGGGACGACGGCCGGCGCGTCGTCCGTGAAGCCCGTGCCGGTGAGCCCGGCGCCGCCCGATCGCGTCCTCGCCAAAAGGGAGGCCGTCTCGGGGGAGAACAAGTTGGAGATCGCCATCACGCTCCTGGCGCGCCAGGAACGGCTGGTCACGCTGAACTTCACCGTGAGCACGACGACCGACAGCACGCTCGGGTGGCAGGTCGGGAACTTCTTCGCGACGTCGCCGGACAACGACAACGGCAGTGTGAACGGCGTTTACCTCATCGACCCCAAGAACGCCAAGAAGCACCTTGTCGCCTACGACAGCGAGCAGCACTGCGTGTGCTCCGCCAACCTCGGCGGCCAGTTCGTCAAGCCCGGCGGTGCGGCTGTCCTGTCGGCCACCTTCGCCGCGCCTCCGCCGGACGTGGCGGCCGTCGACGTGTACATTCCGCACGCGGGCATGTTCAAGAATGTTCCGATCAGCTAGCGCGCCGGCGCTCGTGCTCGTCCTGCTGACCACGGGCGCGACCCCGTCCCCGCCGCCCGTGCCCGCCGCGACGGGGGCCGTGCTGGACCTGACGGCGCCGGTGCTGGACCTGACCGCCCCGGTCCTGGACATCGACCTGCGCATCGCGAACCTCGACGAATCTTTCACCGATTCCAAGCAGGGCGACCAGCGCAAGCTCATCGTGGCCGCCGACGTCCTGTTCGCCTTCGACAAGGCGTCGCCGACGGGGAAGGCCAGGAGCCGGCTGGAGCAGGCGGCGGCCACCCTCCGCGCGGAGGCCAGGGGGCAGCAGGTTCGCGTCGACGGCTACACCGACGCGAAGGGGTCGAACGCGTACAACCTCGACCTCTCCCTGCGCAGAGCCCGGGCCGTGACGCGGGTGCTGGAGGAACTGCTGGCCGGCACCGGCATCACCTTCGCGCCGCGAGGACATGGAGCCGCCGACCCGGTCGCCCCCAACACCAAAGCCGACGGCGCGGACGACCCGAAGGGGCGGGCCAAGAACCGGCGGGTGGAGATCGCCTTCACCCTGTGACCGTCCGAGCAACCGCACCGGGCGCCTTTCGAGATGATTGCGACACATGCGTAGATCGGAAAAGCTGGCCGCATGAACGGTGACGGCACGGTGACGTCCGCCCGGACCATCGGTCCCTACACCCTCGTCCGGCGGCTGGGCGAGGGCGGCATGGGGGTGGTGTACCTCGCCAAGGATCCGGCGGGCCGGCGGGTCGCCGTGAAGGTGATCCGGCCGGAGAGGGCCCAGCAGGAGGAGTTCCGGCTGCGTTTCGAGAAGGAGGCGGTGGCCGCCCGGCGGGTGGCCCGCTTCTGCACCGCGCCCGTCCTGGACTCCGGGATGGACAACGGAGTGGCCTACCTGGTGACCGAGTACGTCGACGGTCCCGACCTGTCCGCCGTCGTCGAGGCTCAGGGGCCGCTCGCCGGGGGCAACCTGGAAGCCCTCGCCGTGGGTGTGGCCACCGCTCTCGTCGCCATCCACCAGGCGGAGGTCGTCCACCGTGACCTCAAGCCGTCCAACATCCTGCTGAGCCCGCTCGGCGGGCCCCGGGTCATCGACTTCGGCATCGCCCAGCTCGCCGACACCCTCGGCACCCAGTCGCTGATCGGCACGCCGGCCTACATGTCACCGGAGCACGCCGACAGCAGGGTCACCGCCGCGAGCGACGTGTTCGCCTGGGGCGGCGTCATCACCTACGCGGCGACGGGCAGCCCGCCTTTCGGCACCGGCGGCGCCATGGAGCTGCTGTACCGGATCCTGAACAGCGAGCCGCGTCTCGACGGGATGGACGAGCGTCTGCGTCCTCTCGTGGAGCGGGCGCTGGAGAAGGATCCCGCCCGTCGTCTCACCGCCCAGCAACTCCTGGACCGGCTGCTCGGCCGGGAGAAGGCGACGATCCAGGCCGCCACCGAGGCCGTCGGGGACATCTGGACCCCCGTCGACGACGCCGGCGCGACCCTCGCCGCTCAGGCTCTGCGGCGGCGGCGACGGCGGTCATGGCTTCCGGCCGTCACCGCCCTGACGGCCGCGGTGGTGACGGCAGTGGTCCTGCTCGTGGTGTTCCTGCCGGGCGGGCCGGTCCAGAGGCTCATGGGGGGCGGCGCGCTCGCCCAGCGTGACGTGGCGAGGAACGGCTACCACCTCGACGTGCGCCTTCTCTCGCTCCGCCGCGTCGGCAAGACCGTGACGCTGGAATGGTCGGTGAAGTTCGTCTCCACCGCGGGCGGGAGCGCCAAGTGGGAGCCGGGCTCGGCCTTCGGCCGGGTGCTGAACTATGGGATGACCCGCGACACCGCCGGCGTCGTCCTGATCGACCCGGCGGCCGGGGGCAGGTACGCCACCGCGGAGAAGGGTGACGACTGCCTGTGCTCCGATCTGGCGGGCAAGGTGTGGATGAGCGGCGAGACGGCGCCCTTCTACAACACCTTCGGTGACGTGTCACCCGACGCCGACCTCGCGAACGTGGACATCCCAGGCATCGGCCTGTTCCCTGGCGTCCCCGTCGAGAGCCGTTGACGCACGACCCGCACGCTGCGGTGACCGGACTCCTAGACCGCGTAGACGGGTGCGAGGTCGACGAATATGCGGTAGTCCGTGATCAGGCCGTCGTCGCGGGTGTGCCAGATCGACACGGCCACGGCGCTGACATCCTTGCCGTCGAGCCGCCGGTAGGTCACCTCGGTCTCGGCGATGATGTCGGCGTCCACCTGCCAGTTCCTGACGATCCGGTGCCGCAGGCCGCCGATGGTGGAGTAGAACGCCCGCAATCCGGCGGCGATGGCCTCACGTCCCGCCAGCGGCTCGGCATTGCCGAACACCAGCGTGGCATCCTCGGCCAGCAACCGCACGAACTCGTCGGGGTCGAAGGAATCGACTGACTGGAAAACGCGTCGCACCGCATCGTCGGTCATGCCGGTCCTATCTCGCGAAGCCGGAAAGCCGGAACCACTGGTGGGGACGATACGGGGCGAAGGACGGCGCACAACTATCCCAAGGGTGGGGATCTCGTCGCCGCGCGCGCCCCGAGGCCAGGCGTATAGTTCGTAAAGTACGTACTTGACGTCCGTTGCGGAGTTGACGACGGTGGACCTTTCGGAGATCGAGTTCGTCGATCGCATGGGGCTGATCATGGAGCGGCTGGGGGGAACGCGGACCATGGGGCGCATGTACGCGTGGCTCATGATCTGTGATCCGCCCGAGCAATCCCTCACCGGCCTGGCGGCGGAGCTCGGCGTGAGTAAGACCGCGGTCAGTACGGTCGCCAGGCAGCTCGAGGTGAGCGGGATGGTGGAACGCGTCCCCGCCTCCGGCCGCGAGCACCGCTACCGGATGGTCGGTGGCGGGTGGGCGCAGATCATGAGGGTTCAGATGGCCATTCTCAAGCAGAGTCTCGACACGCTCGACTTCGGGCTGTCGATACTCGGCGACGGCCGGCCCGGCCATCGCGACCGGCTGGAGGACACCCGGGAGTTCTTCGCCTTCATCCTGCAGGACTCGGACGAGATGTTCGAGCGCTGGAAGGAGTACCGCGAGAAGTCGTCATGACGTGCATCAAGTAGAGGGATCTTCAACCCAAGGAGAGGCGATGTCCGACATCGTCGAGCGGTACGACATCCCCGAACAGCACTTCTGGCTGCACGGGACCCGATCGGGCCCGGCGGTCGAGTTCGACGCCCGCGCCGGGATGTGGAACGTCTACGGCTATCCGGAGCTGCACGAGGTCCTCGGCGACCCCGCGACGTACTCCTCCGACACGATGCGGGTGGTCCCCAAGGAGCTGCTGCCGAGCGGGGACGACTTCTCGCTGGAGGGCTTCATCACCCAGATCGACCCGCCGGAGCACGGCAAGCTCCGCAAGCTGGTCAGCAGCGCCTTCACCCGCAAGGTCGTGGCGGATCTCGAACCGAGGATCGCCGCGCTGACCCACGAGCTGCTCGACGCGGCACGGGAGCGCGGCCGGTTCGAGCTCGTGAGCGATCTGGCCTATCCGTTGCCGGTCATCGTCATCGCCGAGTTGCTCGGCGTGCCCAGCAGTGATCGCGCCCTGTTCAAGCAATGGGCCGACGCGCTGTTCCAGCGGGACACCGAGATCTCGCTCAACCAGTCCGCCGAGGAGCGCAGCGCGGACCTCCAGGCCACGATGAAGCCGTGGAAGGAGATGTCCGGCTACCTCGCCGGCCACGCCGCCGAACGCCGGCGGCAGCCGCGCGGCGACCTGCTCACCAGGCTGGTGCAGGCCGAGGTGGACGGCGAGCGCCTGCCCGACGAGCAGGTGGTCAACTTCGCGATCGTCCTCCTGCTCGCGGGGCACATCACCACGACGATGCTGCTCGGCAACACGGTGCTGTGCCTGGACGCCTTCCCCGAGCAGCAGGACAGGGTACGCGCCGACCGCTCCCTGATCCCGGACGTCATCGAGGAGTCCATCCGGTACCTGACGCCGTTCGCGCTCCTCGGCCGCGCCACCACTCGCGAGGCCCGGCTCGGCGGTGTGACGATCCCGGCCGACCAGATGGTCATGATCTGGCTCGCGGCGGCCAATCGGGATCCACGCCAGTTCCCCGACCCCGGCGTCTTCGACCCCGGCCGCGACCCCAACCCGCATCTCGGCTTCGGCCGCGGCATCCACTTCTGCCTGGGCGCGCCGTTGGCCCGGCTGGAGGGACGGGTCGCGCTGGACATCCTGCTCGACCGTTTCGGCACGCTGCGTACCGTCCCGGGCGACCCGGTGCAGTTCATCTCCTCGCCGTCCCTCACCGGAGTGCGCCGCCTTCCGCTCGTTCAGGGGTGACGCCGAACGGCGGAAGGTCATCACGCTCGCCGGATGTGACTCGTCCGTAAGCTGTTGGTGTGCCCCCTGCACTGGTGCTTCTCGACGGCGTCCGCTGGCAGGGTGTGCGCGTGGTCGGTGATCGTGCGCACACCCTGCTGGCGGTGCTCGCCATACACGGGCGCGCGGGGGTCGGGGACGAACGGCTGGTCGAGGAACTGTGGCCCGAAGAGGCGCCGGCCAATCCGACGAAGGCGCTGCAGGTGGTCGTCTCGCGGACCAGAGCGGCGACCGGCGCCGACGTCGTGGTGCGGATCCCCCATGGTTACCGGCTCGGGCTGGACGCCGGTGAGGTGGACGCGCTGCTGCTCGCCGCGCTGGTGGATCAGGCACGGGCCGCGCTGGGCGAGGACGACACGGCGCTCGCGAGCCGCCGCGCCGAGGAGGCCATGGGTCTCGTGGCCGGCGGCCTGGACGGCGCCACGGGCCCGCTGGCCGAGCTGAGGGGCGTCGCCGCGGGGTGGGTGGCCGAGGCGCGGCGGGTGGCGGCGATCGCGCGGAGCCGGAGCGGCACGCACGAGGGGGCGCTGCCGCTGCTGGAGGAGGCCGCGGCCGATCGGTCGTACGACGAGGAGCTGCTCGCCTGCCTGCTCCGCAGCGAGGCCGCCGTACGAGGTGCCGCCGCCGCTCTGGAGCGCTACACGCGGTATCGCGCAGGCCTGGTCGCGCGGCTCGGCACCGAGCCAGGGCCCGAGCTCGCCCGCGTGTACGCGGAGCTTCTCGCCGCCGATCGGCCGGTGCGGGAGGGCATCCTGTTCGACGGTTCCTCGCTGCTCGGCCGCGGCGGCGACATCCGCGCGGTGCACGCCCTGCTGCGGACCAACCGGGTGGTCTCCATCATCGGACCCGGCGGGCTGGGTAAGACGAGGCTGGCTCATGTCGTCGGCAGGAACGCCGCGCAGCCCGTCGCCCACTTCGTCGAACTCGTCGGCGTCTCCTCGCCGGAGGGCGTGGTGGGCGAGGTGGGTTCGGCCCTCGGGGTCCGGGACTCGGTCACCGGGCGTCGTGCCCTGAGCGCCGAGCAGCGCTCCGACGTCCGCGCCAGGATCGCCCAGCATCTCGACCAGTCTCCGGCGCTGCTGATCCTGGACAACTGCGAGCATGTGATCGAGGCCGCCGCCGATCTGGTGGCGTTCCTGACCGTGACGACCCGCGACCTGCGGGTGCTGATCACCTCCCGCGCCCCCTTGTCGATCCCCGCCGAACGCGTCTACCTGCTCGGCGAGCTGCCCACGGGCGACGCGGTGGAGTTGTTCCGCCAGCGCGCCACGGCCGCCCGCCCGGGTGTGCGGATCGACGAGGAAGTGGCCGGGGAGATCGTCGCCCGCCTCGACGGCCTGCCGCTCGCCATCGAGCTGGCAGCGGCCAAGGTGCGGGTGATGTCGGTGGAGGAGATCGCGCGGCGCCTGGCGGACCGGTTCGCCCTGCTGCGCGGCGGGAACCGTACGGCCCCCGACCGGCACCAGACCCTGCTCGCGGTCATCGACTGGTCGTGGAATCTTCTGGACGAGCCGGAACGGCGGGCGTTGCGGTGGTTGTCGCTGTTCGGCGACGGTTCCACGCTGGCCGCCGCCGAGCACGTGCTCGGCCCGGACGCCCTGCGCGCCGTGGACGCGCTGACCGAGCAGTCGATGCTGAGCGTCCGCGAGACGACGTACGGCCTCCGCTACCGGATGCTGGAGACCGTCAGGGAGTTCGGGCGGATGCGGTTGAAGGAGGCCGGCGAGGAGGAGCCCGCCCGCGCGGCGCAGCGGGCCTGGGCGACGGAGTACGCCCTCCAGCACGCCTACGAGCTGTTCAGCCCGGCGCAGTTCGCGGCGGTCGACGCGCTGCGCGCCGAGGAGAGCAACCTCGCCGACCTGCTCCGGCAGGCTCTCGGCGAGTCCGATCCCGCCACGACGGTCCAGTTGCTGACCGGCGTCGGCGCGCTGTGGTCGATCCGTGGCGACCACTCCCGGATCCTCGTCCACTGGGACGCGATCACTCAGGTGGTCGCCGGCTGGGTGCCGCCGCCGCACCTCGTCGAGGTGACCAGGGCCGCCATGCTGATCACCCTCATGAACATCGTGGTCATGACCGATCGCCGCGCCGATCCGTTGCGCGATCTCCTCCGCACGCTGCCCACCGGCGACACGACGGATCCCCGCGTGGCGGCGATGGCCACGGTGATGCTCGCCTGCGACACGGCCGACGGCGCCGAGGTGCGCCGCCGGCTGGCGGAGCTGGGCCGGAGCACCGACCGTGACGTCGCCCTGGCGGCGACGCAGATGAGTGTCCACGTCCTGGAGAACGCGGGGGACGTGACGGGGGCGATCGAGGCCGCCGAGCGGACCCTGGCGGTGCTCGGCGAGGACGACGGGCCGTGGTTCTCCTCGATCATGCGCGCGGTGCTGGCCCACTTGTCCATGCATCTCGGCGACCGCCGGCGGGCGGTCGGGCACGCGCGGACCGCCCTGCCGGTGCTGAACCGGCTCGGCGCCACCGAGGACGAGACCCAGCTGCGCGCCCTGTTGCTGATCTCCGCGCTCGCCGACGGCGACCTCGGCACCGCGGAGGCCGAGCTCGCCGAGATCACCCGGATCAACGACCACGAGGCGGTGCTCGGCGGGATCGCGATCTCCTCGTTGTGCGCGGCCGAGCTCGCCCTCGCCCGCGGCGAGACGGCCGCCGCGCTCTTGGAATACCGCCTGGCCGTCGAGCGGGCAAGCGATCTGCGTCTGCCCGGGGTGCCGCAGGACGAGTTCATGCCGTGGACGATCGTCGCGATGTCGGTCGCGCTGACGGCGTACGCGTACCACGCCCCGCCGGAGGACGTCTGGTACGGCGAGGAGTTGTTCGACGCCGTACGGGGCTACGACCTGCTGAGCCTGGGGAACCCCGTCCTCGACTACCCGCTCTGCGGCTCGATGCTCTACGCGCTCGCCGTCTGGGGGTTGCTGCGGGGAGCCATGGCCCCCGGCGACTCGATCGGGTTGCTGGTGCTGGCCGAGCGGTTCTCATACAACAACAGCATGCCCAGCATGAGCTTCGAGCGGATCGAACCCTACGCGGAGCGGGCCGCGCCCGGGATGATCGCCGTCGTGCGGGCCAAGTACGGCGATCGGCGCGGCGCCGACCTGCTCGACGAGGCGCGGAGTTTCGTCGAGCAGATCTCCTGGTCGTGACGGACGGCGGTCACATGTGCCGTTTGTAGCTGCGCACCGACAGCGGCGCGAAGATCACGATGACGGCCAGGCACGCCAGGAGCGTCCAGGCCACCTCTCC
This sequence comes from Sphaerisporangium aureirubrum, assembly GCF_042658925.1. NCBI lineage: Bacteria > Bacillati > Actinomycetota > Actinomycetes > Streptosporangiales > Streptosporangiaceae > Sphaerisporangium > Sphaerisporangium aureirubrum. The sequence goes on along the minus strand of NZ_JBHSRF010000028.1, from coordinate 84,833 downwards.
GCTGACGAGGGCGTTGTTGGCGAGGTCGCGGGCGGCCGTGACCAGGTGTGAGACCGGGTTGATCCGTACGAACGCGGCCAGCCAGTCGGGCAGGGTCTCGACGGGGACGAACGCGTTCGACAGGAACGTCAGCGGGAACAAGATCATCATGGAGATGCCCTGCACGGCCTGGGCGCTCCGGGCGATCGTGCCGACCCAGGTGAAGACCCACGCCAGCGACCAGCCCGTGACGATCGACAGCAGGATCGCGGCGAGCACGCCGCCCGCTCCGCCGCCGGGGCGGTAGCCGATCACCAGGCCCATGCCGAAGGTCAGCGTGGCCGCGATCGTGTAACGCAGCAGGTCGGCCACCATCGGGCCGGCGAGCGGCGCGATCCGGGCGATCGGCAACGACTTGAAGCGGTCGAAGACGCCCTTCTCCATGTCCTCGCGGAGCTGCGTGCCCGTGGCCATGCACGTCGTCAGCACGGTCTGGGCGAGGATGCCGGGGATCATCAGGGGCAGGTAGCTCTTCACGTCGCCGGCGATGGCGCCGCCGAAGACGAAGGCGAACATCACGGTGAACAGGAGCGGCTGGAGCGCCACGTCGAAGAACTGCTCCGGATTGCGGCGCATCTTCTTGAGCGCCCGCCACGCCATCATCAGGGTCTGGGCGAGCGTCTCCGCGAGGGAGATGCGCCGCCGGGCGGCCGCCACGCGGTCGGCGGCCCGCACCGTCTCGCGGGCGGGTGCGATCATGGTGCTCATCGGTTCTCCTTCGTGCCTTTTTCGTGGTCGCCGTCCGTTTCGTGGCCGGTGAGGGCGAGGAACACCTCGTCCAGGCTGGGCTTGGCCACGCTCACCGAGGAGATCGACACTCCGGCGGCGCGCAGCGCGATCAGTACGTCCGCGGCCAGGTCCGCCTGGTCGAGGGCGACGTTGAGGCGGCCCTGCTCCGGGCCGAGGATCGGGTCGGAGCCGAGGACGCGCCGCACGACCGCCATGGCGGCGGGTGCCTGTCCCGGGTCGGCGAGCAGCAACTGGAGGGCGGAGTTGCCGACCGCGGTCTTCAACTCGTCGGGGGTGCCCTCGGCGACCTTGCGGCCGTGGTCGATGACGGCGACGCGGTCGGCGAGCTGGTCGGCCTCGTCCAGATATTGCGTGGTCAGCAGCACCGTGCAGCCGTCGGTGACCAGACTGCGGATCGTGTCCCACATCTGGCCGCGCGTGCGCGGATCGAGACCGGTGGTCGGCTCGTCGAGGAAGATCAGCGGTGGCCTGGTGATCAGGCTGGCCGCCAGGTCGAGGCGCCGCCGCATGCCGCCGGAGAACTGCGCGATCGGTTTGCCGGCGGCTTCCTCCAGGCCGAACTGGCCGAGCAGCTCGGCGGCGATGCGCCGGGCGCGCGGCCCGGGGATGCCCTGCAGGCGGCTGAAAAGCCAGAGGTTCTCGCGGGCGGTCAGGTTCTCGTCGACCGACGCGTACTGTCCGGTGACGCCGACGAGTTGGCGGATCACGTGCGGGTTGCCGGCCACATCGACCCCGAAGATCTCGGCACGGCCCGCGTCGATCTTCAACAGGGTGGCCAGCATGCGGAGCGTGGTGGTCTTGCCGGCGCCGTTCGGGCCGAGGACGCCGAAGATCTCACCTGGGTGTACCTCCAGGTCGATCCCGTCGACGGCGCGGTGCTCGCCGAACGTCTTCACAAGCCCTTCCGCGCGTACGGCCAGATCGGTGCCTCCGTTGAGGGCCGGGCCGCCCCCGGCACGTCCGAGTTCAGTGATGCTCATGGCTTCACTCTCGGTGGTGGCGGTTTCACGGCACCCTCGGCCGGGTTTCACGGTTTTCATGAGCTCCGCGGACGCGTTCCTCCGCAGGCCGGTGGTCCCGCCGATCGTTCCAGTGTGGACAGTGGCCGGGGTCGGCCACTGTCCACGAAGGATCTAACGGGTCTGCGCGTCCACCAGGTCGGAGCTCATCGTCGGGGTGGCGGTGGCCGTCGGCTCAGGTGTGGCGGTGGGCTCAGGTGTGGCGGTGGGCTCGGACGTGGTCGTCGGCTCGGTTGTGGGTGTCGCGGTGGGCGGTGCGTCATTGCCGGGCGGGACTTCCCGCGGGGGCGGGAGGACTTCCGGGCGTTCGCTGGGGAAATCTTTGCAGGCGGGGTCGGCTTTGAGCAGGTCGCGCTGGTCCTGGATGGCCTGCTCGGTCTCCTGGCGCTCGATCTCGGCGATCCGCCACGCCTCCTCCAGCAATTCCAGTTGCCCGGCGCTGATGGACTTCCCTACCAACAGCTTGCCCTTCTCGTAGGCGTCCTTGGCCGCCGCCTCCAGCTTCTTGCGGTTCGCCAGCTGGTCGAGGAGCCGGTTCAGCTCCAGGGACATCGCCTCGCAGGACTGCTTCGGCTTGACGCCCTTGTTGAGCTGGCAACTCGCCTGGGCGTACTTCGCGTCGGTCAGTTCGATGTCCGCCTTCGCCAGGTCCGTCTCAGCCGAGCGGAAATCGTCGCGGGAACCTACGCCCCTGTTGAGGGCATCCGCGGCCCGGTCGTACCTTTTCGCGGCGTAGTCGCGCTTGATCTGGGCCTTCTTCACCCGGAGCGCGTCGAGCTTGCAGATCGTGGCGTCGATCTTGACGGCCGGGTAGGGGTCTTTCGGTGGTAAGGGGGCGGCCACGGCCACCGATGCGCCCACTACTCCCGCTGCGAGGAGTAGGGCCGCGAGCAGCGTCGCGGCCTTGACGACCAGTTTCATACGGACTCCCGTTGGGTTCGCGCGCCGGCACTCCACCGAGCGCGGTCCTTGTTCGTCCGCCGCACCGGGTCGGACTGGTGAAGTTCCGGGCTCGCCCGCCCGCCAATCTGGGCGGCAGGTCTTCCCGGCGACGCGGCCGGGAACATCACCGCAGCTCACACCGGTGGATGAGGTTGCCGACCCACGAAAAACCGGGTGACATTTCGCATCACTTGCCGGAATGTTGGGTGCGATCGATGAGTTTTGTCGGTGGTACCCGTCAGGCTGTGCATGACCGCAACTTCTTGCGAGACCCCAGGCTGGGACGCCGGCCGTGAACGCGTTAGTCCGACAACCGATCGAGGTGCCGTGTCCATCCCCCAGCTCGACTCACCCGCCAAGCCCGCGGCCGTCCCTTCAGGTCGCACCCCGCCCGTGATCCGGCTGCTGGTGCTCGCCACGTTCGTGGTCATTCTCAACGAAACGATCATGATCAACGCGATCCCACGACTGATGGTCGCGATGAACATCACCGAGCAGACCGCTCAGTGGCTCTCGACCGCGTTCATGCTGACCATGGCCGCCGTCATCCCGATCACCGGATGGCTCCTGCACCGGGTGTCCACCCGCCAGGCGTACGCCGCCGCGATGGGCCTGTTCCTGCTCGGCACGGCGCTGGCCACCGTCGCGCCGTCGTTCGAGCTGCTGCTCGGCGCCCGCATCATCCAGGCGTCCGGGACGGCCGTGATGATGCCGCTGCTGATGACCACCCTGATGCAGGTGGTGCCCGAGGGCGACCGCGGCCGGGTCATGGGCAACCTCTCCCTGGCCATCTCGGTCGCGCCCGCGATGGGCCCCGCGGTCTCCGGTGTGATCCTCCAGTTCGGGTCCTGGCGGCTGCTGTTCGCCGTGGTGCTCCCCATCGCCGGCGTGATCACATGGCGCGGCCTGAAGCAGCTGAAGAACGTCGGGGAGCCCAAGTTCAGCACCATCGACTGGCTGAGCGTGGTGACCGCCGCCACCGGTTTCGGCGTCCTGGTCTACGGGCTCAGCCGGTTCGAGGGCGGTGACGTCGGCGTCGCCGCCGGGATCGTGGCGGCCGGCCTGGTGGCCATCGTCGTCTTCGTCCTCCGCCAGGTGTCGTTGCAGAAGCGCGACGTGCCGCTGATGGACCTGCGCACCCTGCGCCACCGCACCTACACGGTCGCATTGATCATGATGTCCGTGGCCTTCATGGCCATGATCGGCTCGATGATCCTGCTCCCGCTGTATCTGCAGAACGTCCGCGGGCTCACCGCCCTGGAGACCGGGCTTCTCGTGATGCCCGGCGGTCTCGCGATGGGCCTGCTCGGCCCGACCGTCGGCCGCCTGTTCGACCGCTTCGGCGGCCGGGTCCTGGTCATCCCCGGCGCGATCGGCATGACGCTGGCGCTGGTCGGTTTCACCCAGGTCACGATGACCATGCCGTTCTGGCAGATCCTGGCCCTGCACGCGCTGCTGATGGTGAGCCTGGCCGCGACCTTCACCCCCGTGTTCACCCTCGGCCTCGGCGCGGTCCCCCCGCCGCTCTACTCCCACGCCAGCTCGATCCTGAGCACCCTGCAGCAGGTCGCCGCCGCCATCGGCACCGCACTGGTGATCACCGTGATGAGCGTGCGAGCCGACGCCGTGAGATCCACCGGAGCCTCCGACGTGGTCGCCAACCTCGACGGCATGCGCCTGGCCTTCATCGTCGGCGCGGTCCTGTCCGTGATCGTGATCATCACCGCCCTGCTCCTCCCGGCCCGGGCGGACCACGCCGTCGAGGGGTCCGGCCACTGAGACCGGCGTGACGGTGTACGGCAGGGGGGCCGGTGGCCGACATACTTCTCTTCAAAGCAAGTCAGGGAAGGGCCGTGGTGAATCGGTGCTTTCCCGTCCACCGCAGGAGAGACGACGTGTCCAAGCCCCTTCCCGATGGTCCTGTCAGCCCGGAAGAGTTGTACGACGTGCCGATCTCGGTGCGGCTGGCGCGGTGGCATGAGCTGACCGATCGGGATCTCCATGTGCAGGCGATCGCCACGCTGGAGGCCCGGGGAGAGTACGACGCCGGTCGATACGGGGAGACGTACCTTCCGCTGACGGCGGGGGAGCACGTCGAGCTGCTGGCGTTGGGGGAGTCGATCGCTCGGAGCATCCGGAATCCGGCTCATGTCGATCGCGCGCTTCAGGCGGGGGTGAGCTGGCGGGAGGTGGCCGCGGCCACCGGGCGGGATGAGCGGGAGGCGCGCGGCGACTATCAGGTGTGGGCGGACGACAGGCACGATCTTCATCGGAACTACCCCGGCGCCACCAGCGGCATGACCGACGAGCAGTACGCGGAGGCGACCGCGCGGGCCGCCGCGCCGTGAGCGGGGACCAGCGGGGCCGCGCCGTGAGCGGCGACTAGCGGGCCGTGCCGTGAGCGGGGACTAGCGGGGGGCCGCCAGCACTTCTCGGAGTACGTCCTCCAGGGTGACGCGGGCCAGCTCGCACCTCAGGGTCTCCTCGATGTCCTGGTAGATGCCGCGCATCGCGGGCTGGATGCCGTACCCCACCACGCAGTTCTGGTCGGGGGTGGCGCGGTGCATCGCGAACAGCGGGCCGGGCTCCACTACCTCGTACACGTCCAGCAGGGTTATCGACTTCAGCTCGCGGGTCATCGACCAGCCCGCGCCCACGCCGCGCCGGGACTCGACGAAGCCCGCCTTGCGTAGTTCGCCGAGCAGCCGTCTGATCACCACGGGGTTGGTGTTCGCGCTGGTCGCGATCTTGTCGGAGGTGGCGACCTCGTGGCCCTCGCGCTGGTAGAGGGTGATCCAGACCAGCGCGTGGGCGGCGATGGTCAATCTGCTGTTGGCGCTCATGGGCCCGCTCCTCCCGATCGCAACGCTCCATGTTACGACCCCACAGTCGTAACAACAAATGTTGCGATCAGTTGTTGTAACCATTAGCGTTGCGACAGGTAAGGGGAAAGATCGCTCAACGAGGTGAGAAGAATGAACAAGCCGCTCACGGGCAAGGTCGCGCTGGTCACCGGGGGGTCCCGGGGACTGGGGGCCGCGACCGTACGACTGCTGGCCGAGCAGGGGGCCGACGTCGCGTTCACCTATGTCAGCTCCGAGCAGCAGGCGGAGGCCGTCGTCGACGAGGTGCGCGGCAAGGGGACGAAGGTCGCCGCCTTCAGGTCCGACCAGGCGGACCCGAGCCGCGCGCCGGGGCTGATCGACGACGTGGTCGCGTACTTCGGGGGCCTGGACATCCTCGTCAACAACGCGGCGATCTCGGTGGAGCAGGGGCGCACGGTGGACGACCCGGACGCCGACACCGCCGCGCTGGACCGGATGCACGCCACCAACTACTCCGGCGTGATCGCCGTCATCCGGGCCGCCTCCCGGGTGCTGCGCGAGGGCGGGCGCGTCATCACGGTGAGTTCCGGGCTGGGCACCCGGGTCGGCGTCCCGGGCCTCGCCGACTACTCGGCGACCAAGGCGGGGGTGGAGAGGTACACCATGGGCGTCGCGCGGGACCTCGGACGCCGGGGCATCACGGCCAACGTCGTGGAGGCGGGGCTGATGGAGAGCGGAATGGAACCGCCGGACCCCGAGACCCTCAAGGCCCTTCTCGGCTCGCTGTCCCTCCAGCGCATGGGCCACCCCAGCGAGATCGCCGCCGCGATCGCCTTCCTGGCGAGCCCCGCCGCGTCGTACGTCACGGGCGCGGTGCTGGACGCCCACGGCGGCTACAACGCCTGAACCCCGCCGCGCGAGCGCGGCGTGCGGGCCCGCCACGGCCGGCGGGCCCGTAACTCTTTGGCATATGCCGATTGGCGGGCGCGTTTTCTGGTACTTGGTGCGCACCACCCCCTGTACGAGGAGACGCCATGGGCCGGTCGGACAACCCTCTCTTACCAGGGCGTGCGCCCGGCCTGACGCGTCGGTCGTTCCTCGTCGGAGCCGGTCTGACCTTCGCCGTTCCTTCGAGGCGGACCGCCGCGGCGGGCGCCGGTCTGGCGGACGGGGACCGGGTGCCCGCACTGATCATCGGCAGCGGGTACGGCGGTGCGGTCGCCGCGCTGCGGCTCAGCCGCGCCGGGGTCGACACGCATGTCGTCGAGATGGGCATGGCCTGGGACACCCCCGGGATCGACGGCAATGTCTTCTGCAACATGCTGCTGCCGGACGAGCGGTCCTACTGGCTCAGGAACCGGACCCAGCAGCCGTTCGGCTACCTGCTCAACCTCCCGGTCGACCGGCCGATCCCCCGGCACACCGGGGTCCTGGACTCGGAGAACTTCGCGGGCGTCCGGGTCTACCAGGGGCGCGGCGTCGGCGGCGGGTCGCTCGTCAACGGCGGCATGGCCATCGTCCCCAGGCGGTCGTACTTCGAGGAGATCCTGCCCTTCGTCGACGCGGGCGAGATGTACTCCACGTACTACCCCCGGGCCAACGCGGGGCTGGGTGTCGGGAACGTCGACCCGGCCTGGCTGGAGCACGCCGAGTGCTACCGGTACGCGCGGACCAGCCGTGACGCCGCGCTGCGCTCCGGCTTCACCACCACGGCGGTGCCGAACGTCTACGACTTCGACTACATGAAGAAGGAGCAGGCCGGCCAGGTGCCGCCCTCCGCGCTGGCGAGCGAGGTCATCTACGGCAACAACCACGGGAAGAAGTCACTGGCCAGGACCTACCTTCCGGCGGCCGTCGCGACGGGGCGGCTCACGATCACCACGCTGCACAAGGTCACCGCGGTCTCTCCGGCGCCCGGGGGCGGCTACCGGGTCGAGATGGAGCAGCTCGGTACGTCCGGCGCCGTGGTCGCCACCAAACGGGTGATCGCGGACCGGGTGTTCTTCGCCGCGGGAAGCGTCGGCACGAGCAAGCTGCTCGTCGCGATGAAGGCCCGGGGCCTGCTGCCCGACCTGCCCGACGCCGTAGGGGAGGGCTGGGGCAACAACGGCAACGTGATGGTCGCCAGGGCGGACAACCTGTGGGCGCCCAAGGGGCCGGTGCAGTCGACGATCCCGGTCATCGCCATCGACAACTGGGATTCGAGCACGCCGTGCTTCGCGGAGATCGCGCCGTTCCCCGTCGGGGTGGAGACGTGGATCGGCCTCTACCTGGCGATCACGAAGAACCCCAACCGGGGGCGGTTCGAGTTCGACTCGGGGACGGGAACGGTGGGCCTGGACTGGCGGACCGCGCAGAACCAGCCTTCCGTCGACGCGGCGAGGTCGGTGTTCGACGTGATCAACCAGCGGGAGCACACGACCTACCGCTCGGACCTGTTCGGGGTGGGCAAGGTCTGGGGCGACGACCTGACCTACCATCCCCTCGGCGGGTGCGTGCTCGGCCAGGCGACGGACGGCTACGGCCGCCTGCCCGGCCATCCGGGCCTCTACGTGATGGACGGCTCGCTGATCCCCGGCGGCCTCGGCGTCAACCCGTTCGTCACGATCACGGCGCTGGCGGAGCGCAACATCGAGAAGATCATCGCAACCGATCTCGCCTGACGCAGGTCGTCACATACGTGCTAAATGCCGTTTGCGCCCTAGTTCGGCGGGTTACATTCGGGGCGACGAGGTGTGGCGGGCACGCCGGTCGGGATCGTTCGTGCCGGAGAAGGGCATGCTCATGGGCGGGGACCTGGCGGCGCTGGTGGGAGAGGTGTCGCCGTACGTGACGGCGGCGGTGAGCGCGTACGGGGGAGCGGTGCTGGCCCGGGCGCAGGACGACGCGGCAGAGGTCACGGTGGGGTGGGGGCGGAGAATTCTCCAACGGATCTTCGGGGCCGACCCGGCACCCGGAGAGACCCCCGAGGCGGTGCGGGACCTGGCCGCCGATCCCGGCAACCCCGATCTTCAGGCGGTGTTGCGGGTGCGGATCCTCAAGGCCCTGGACGCCGACGCGGAGCTCGCGGCCGAGGTCCGCCGGATGCTCGCCGAGGCGGCCGCTTCTGCGGCGCGGGTGAGCGTGACCGCGTCCGGGGAGCGGGCGGTCGCCGCGCACACCATCTCCGGGGCGGTGTCCACCGGGGACGACTCCACCATCCACCGCTGAGAGCCGGCGATGGCGGACGACCCCTCGGGTGACCGCGCGGAGGTACACGCCTCGGCGGAGCGCGCGGTGGCCGCGGCGCGGATATCCGGTGTCGTGACCACCGGTGACCACTCTCCGGTGGACAACCGGACCGTCTCGGTCGCGGCGGGCACGCCGCGTGCTCCGGGAGAGGTCGAGTTGCCCGCCGCCCTCAACAATCTGCCGGATGCCCCCGGGGCGGTGTTCGTCGGGCGGGCGCCGGCGCTGGCCCAGCTGGGTGCCGAGCTGTCCGGGGACGAGGCGCGGGTGGTCATCAGCCAGGTCATCCACGGGCTGGGCGGCGTGGGCAAGACCGAGCTGGCGCGCCAGTACGCCACCCGTAACCGGGGGCGTTACCGGTTGATCTGGTGGATCACCGCCGAGACTCCCGAGCAGATCCAGGCGGGCCTGGCCAAACTGGCCGAGCGTCTCCATCCGCCGGTGCGGCTGGTGCTGACCGCGGAGCAGTCCGCGGACTGGGCTCGGGCGTGGCTCCAGGCTCACGACGACTGGCTGCTGGTGCTCGACAACGTGGAGCAGCCCGCGCACGTCCGGAGCCTGCTCGGCCAGCTGTACGACGGCCACATACTGATCACCACGCGGCGCAGGGTGAGCTGGCCCGGCCGCGTGCGCCCGATCGGTCTCGACGTGCTGGACCCGGACGCGGCCGTCGCGCTCATCACGGCGGCCGGCGACCGCGACCGGCAGGACGAGAGGTCCGACGTCGCCTCGATCGCCGAGGAACTGGGATATCTGCCGCTGGCGCTGGAGCAGGCCGGTGCCTATCTCCGCGAATCGAAGATCAGCCCGAGTGAATATCTCGGTCTGCTCAGACGGCATCCCGCGCACATGTACGACGCCTCCGCGGAGGGAGGTGACGCCGAGCGGACGATAGCCCGGCTGTGGCGCGCCCATATCGGCGCCGTTCTCCTGGGCAGCACCCAGGCGGTTTCCCTGCTGTGGGTTCTGTCCTGCTACGACCCCGACGACATCCCCCGCAGCATCCTGAGCGTGGGGACGGACGACGTGAACACCGTCGACGCGCTGCGCCTGCTCTCCTCCTACAGCATGATCACGCTGGGCGAGGAGACCGTCAGCATGCACCGGCTCGTCCAGGCCGCCGTACGCGAACACATGTCCGGTGTCACGTCTCCCGAGGAGCATCCCGCTCCGGCGGCGGCCCTGGCCGCACTGATCTCCGCATGGCTGACCGCGCCGCTTGACGCCCTGCACGAGACGACGCCGATACGCCGGACATTGGCCGCACATCTGGATGCCCTCATCAGCCGTTGGCCGAACAGAAATGAATGTCCCGGATATGACCTGGTCGTTCACTATGCTGCTCGCCACGAGAGCGACCAGGGCAACTATCACCGCGCACACCGGCTGATAACCCATGCCGTGTCGATTCGCACCGCCACACTCGGAGCCGAGGACGTTCACACCCTGGGCAGCCGGTGCGAGCGGGCGAAGATCGCCCAGAACCTGGGGCTGGCGCGGGAGGCCGAGGCCGAGCAGCGGGAGGTCCTGCACGCGTGTCGCCGGCTGCTGGGCGAGGAGCACCCGGACACGCTGATCGTCCGGGGGAGCCTGGCGCTCGTGTTGCGGGATCTCGGGCGGCTGGAGGAGTCCGAGGCCGAGCATCGCGCTGTTCTGCGGGTGCGCCACCGGCTGCTGGGTGAGGAGCACCCGGCCACGTTGATCAGCCGGAACAACCTGGCGCTCGTGTTGCAGGATCTGGGCAGGCCGTCCGAGGCCGAGCGCGAGCTCGGGGTGGTCCTCGCGGCCCAGCGCCGGGTGCTGGGTGAGGAGCATCGGGACACGCTGACCAGCCGCGGCGCCCTCGCGCTCGTGTTCAGGGATCTCGGGCGGCCGGCGGAGGCCGAGGCCGAACTCCGGGCGGTCCTGGAAGCCCAGTGCCGGACTCTGGGCGAGGAGCATCCCTCCACGTTGATCAGCCGGGGCAACCTGGCGAGCGTGCTGGGGAGCCTCGGGCGGCCGGCGGAGGCCGAGGCCGGGCACCGCGCGGTGTCCGGGGTGCTCCGCCGGGTGCTCGGTGCGGAGCACCCGCACACGCTGACCTGCCGGGCCAACCTCGCGAACGCGTTGCGGGCCCTCGGGCGGCCGGTGGAGGCCGAGGCCGAGCTCCGGGCGGTCCTGGAGGTCGAGCTACGGACGCTGGGCGAGGAGCACCGTTCCACGCTGATCTGCCGCGGCAATCTGGCGAGCGTGCTGGAGGATCAGGGGCGGCTGGCGGAGGCGGAGGCCGAGAACCGCGCGGTGCTCGAAGGGTTCCGGCGGACGCTGGGCGAGGAGCATCCGCACACGTTGACCTGCCGGAACAACCTGGCGGGCGTGTTGCGGGCCCTGGGGCGGGCGGAGGAAGGCGAAGAGCTGTGACACGACGTACGGCCCACGCCTGAGTGGCGTGGGCCGTACGGGGGTTCAGCGGTTTAGAAGACGCAGTCGCGGATGGTGTTGCCGTTGTTGTCTCTGGCCTCGTCGTTGCCCCAGCGGGTCAGGTAGTAGGCGGAGACGTACTGGTTCTGCCAGGGGTTGCCGGTGTCCAGGTCCGTCTGGAGCCACCACTTGTTGTGGGCGCTGCCGACCGAGACGACCGGTCCCTCGACCTTGCAGTAGACGTAGTTGGTGCCGGCGAGGAGCGTGCCGGTCCTGGTGCCGCCGGGGGTCGAGCGGCCGGGGGCGTCGGCGAACGTGTCCACCCAGTACTTGTACCGCTCGGGAGGAGTGCCGCCACAGGTGTTGTTGCTGGTCACGTTGCGGAAGGTCTGGCTGTTGGCGGTGCCGTACGAGGCGCCGTTGTACATCTGGACGACCCGCTCGGAGCCGGCCACGCCCCACGTCGCGCTTCCGTTGCCGTTGGCGTCGAAGGCCTGCTCGACGTGCACGTGGGGGACGCCGTTGGAGGTCTCACCGGTGTGCCCGACCCGGCCGATCATCTGGCCCATCGTGACGTTGGCGCCGACCTGGACCGACCGGACCTGCAGGTGGATGTAGGTGGTGAACCAGCCGCCGCCGTGGTCGATCTGGATGAGGTTCCCGGCATTGGCGTGGAGGAAGGACTGGTTCACCCGCCCGGCCGCCGGGGCGACCAGGGTCGCGCCTTCGGTGCCGGCCTGGTTCGGCTCCTTGGTCATGTCCAGCGCGGGGGCGTGCCCCCAGGAGTCGAGCCGCCATTGCTGCCCGCAGGGGAAGGGGAGTTGGAACGCCGGACGCGCCGCCGCCGCCGACTTGCTCAGGGACGAGGTCGCCGCGGCCGACGCCGGTGTGGCGCCGGCGAACGGCGCCGCCGCCATGACCACGGCCAGGGCGATGAGAAGTGGACGCTTCAGTAAAGATGCAGCCGACATCAAGGACCCTTTTCATTGTGGGGTATCGGCCAGGCGCCCCCGTTGAGCCCGGCCGGACGTCCGGAAATGTGGTCCGGGAACGTGGGTCCCAATGAAGCACGACGCCGCGTGGCAGGTCATGCGTGTGGCCTTCTGAATTGTTCAGAACGGCGCTTCGGCAGGTGACCGCGTTCGTTCAGAACCGATTGACCGGCCTGTCAGGTCCCGGCATTATGGCCGGTGCGATTTCCGACCCGGCTCGGGCGGGCCGGGGGCACCATCTTGGGAGGATCTCGTCCCATGGTCGTCAGCGACGATCCGAAGTCCGCGCCTGCCCCCGAGACGGCGGCGAGCTGGCCGGAGTTCACCGAACGGCTGCGGGAGCTCCACACCTGGTGCGGCAAGCCCAAGTACGCCACGTTGTCCAAGGCGTCCGGGCTGGCTCCGTCGGCGATCTCCAATCTGATCGGCAGGAACCCGCTCAGCCGCCCGCCCGAGGCCGCGACGCTCCGGCTCGTCGAGGCCTGCCTGATCTACCAGGGGGCCACCGCGAAGGCCGTCCAGGAGCAGTCACGCCGCTGGCAGTCCGCGTTGAGGACCCTGGCCGCGGCCGACGGCGGCACGGCCGCGGGGGCCGAGGACGGGCCGGTTCCGGTGGCCGAGGACGGCGGCGGCGCGGTTCTCGTGCCCGGTGAGCCGGGCAGGCGGTCCTGGCTCTTCGTCGTCGCCACGGTGGTCGTCGTCACCGGGATCGGGGCCGCGGCCTGGGCGATGTCGCGGTCGACCCTGGCGCCCGACCCGGGCGCGCGGCCCACGATCGGCTCCCCGAGCGCCGCGGCGAGCTGCCTGCGCAAGGACACCTCGATCAAGGACGAACGCACCGGGCAGACCTGGCGAGGCCTGTTCGAGTGCGAGAACATCCCCGGGTCGGAGGTCTTCGAATGGGCCCGGAGCGGGGAGGTCGTGGGCCGCCTCGAATCCAATCCGAGCTGGTTCGTCTGCTGGATGCGCGGCGAGCGGCACAGCGGCGGCAACGACATCTGGTACTACACGCAGGGGGACTACTCGGCGGGCAAGAAACACCTGGAGGCGTGGGGTTTCGTCCCCGCCGACAAGGTGCGGACCATCAGCGACCCCGACCCGGCCGTCACCCGCCGCTGCGAGTTCGGCTGAACGACCCGGCCGTCTAGTCCAGCCAGATCACGATCCCGGTCACGCCGTGGAGCACGGCCGCGACACCGGCCCTAACGGCGCGGCCGGCGCGCTCGGGGGTGAAGGTGGCGGGATCGTACTCCGAGGACATGCCGAGGCCCTCGCCGCGGAACGACGCGCCGGTCCAGTCGGCGGCGGTGACGTTGCCCGTGGGCTCGGCCAGCTCGGCGCCGACCACCAGGAACTGCTGGTCGAGGTGGTTGGCGGTGACCAGGGCCAGGGGGTCGACCAGGGCGTTGCCGGCGCTGACGATGAGGTCGGGCGCCAGGCCGATCGCCTCGCTGATGCGCGCGATGAACTGGTCCGGCCTGGTGGCCTTGACGGTCTTGAGGCTGACGTCCTGCTCCTCGGCCCACGTCGTCACGGCGTTCACCAGTGTCCTGGTCTGGGGGTCGTCCCCGGTGGTGAGCAGCACCACGCGGTAGCCCTCCGACGGGCGGACGCCGTCCCAGGAGCGGGGGCGCGGCGTGATCGTCGCCTCCGGCGAGGGCGGTGTGGAGGGGTCGACGAACCCCGGGCCGAGGGTGCCGACGGCGGTCGGCTCGGCGTGCGGCGCGGACCAGTCGTCGGCGGAGCCGCATCCGCCGGCCAGTACGGCGATCGCGACCGCCGCGGCCAGCGTGCCGGCGGGCAGAAGCCGAGAGCGCATGGAGATCCGTCCTCCGGGGTGGCGTGAAGTGCGCCTACTTCCTACCTCATCGCCGGGCGGTTTCGGGATAAATGGGGTTTTTGCCGGGTTTGGTTCGCCGGTGGTTCGCGCGGGAGCCGCCGTTCGTTCATCTCGGCCGAGCAGATTGCGTTAGCCCCGTACGAAGAGGAGTCCCATGTCCCGCGCCGCTCGACATCGCGCCGGTGCCCTGGCCGCCGCGGTGGCCGTGGTCGCGGCCGTCCTGCTCAGTGCCGTGCCCGCTCTCGCCCACGGGTTCACCTCGACCGTGTACGCCGACCTCGCCTCGCCCGAGGCGGGGCACGTCCGCGCCGAGCTCGGGCTGGAGTACGACCTGCTCGTCGTCTCCGCCGCCGACTCCGAGAAGGACGACCCGCTCTTCCGGGCGGGCACCGCGGCGTTCGAGGCCGGCGACACGGCCGCGCAGGCCGCCGCGCTCGACGCGCACGCCGCCTCGGTGGTCGCGTACGTGACCGCACGCTTCGGCGTCACGGCCGGGGGCAAGGCGTGCGCCCCGGTCCGGGACGGCGGCTTCGCCATCGAGATACGCGAGGACGTCCCGTACGCGCTGCTGGCCCTCGACTACCGCTGCCCGGAGTCCGCCGAGGCGCACGAGCTGCGCAGCGGGCTGTTCCCGGACTCCGAGGGTTACGTGCGCGACAGCAAGACGGTGGTCACCTACGACCTGGACCTGACGTCCGGGAGCGCCGCCCTCGACGCGCGGCATCCGTCGTTCTCCACGCGGCAGTCCTGGGCCGAGCGGTTCTGGGAGTTCTTCCGGCTCGGCGCCGAGCACCTGCTCACCGGGCTGGACCACATCCTGTTCCTGCTGGCGCTCATCGCGGGGTCGCGCCGCCTGCGCGAGATCGTGCTGGCGGCGACGACGTTCACGCTGGCCCACTCGGTGACCTTCATTTTCGCCGCACTCGGCCTCGTGCGGGTGCCCGCGTCGTTCGTGGAGCCGGTCATCGCCCTCTCGATCGCGGTCGTGGCGGGCTGGCATCTGTGGCGGGTCTGGCGGCGCCGGTCGCACGCCACGGATCTGGAGGACGCCGGTCACGGTCGCCTCGGCCTGGACTCCGCGGGCTGGACGCGGCTCGCGGTGGTCTTCTGCTTCGGCCTCGTGCACGGGCTCGGCTTCGCCGCGGCCCTCGGCATCGACCAGCCCCTGTCGTGGACGCTGCTGTGGTCGTTGCTCGTCTTCAACGTGGGCATCGAGGCCGTCCAGCTGGCGATCATCATCGTCGTCTTCCCGCTGCTCGCGCTGCTGCGCCACCGCCGGCCGGTGGCGGGGTTGTGGACGACCGGGGCGATCGCGGCGGGTGTGTCCGTGATGGGCCTGGTGTGGTTCGTGCAGCGGGTTCTCGGGATCTGAGACCGCGCCACAACTTCCGGCAAGCGCCACGATGCGCCTGCCTCAGGTTCACCTTGAGGACACCAACGGTCGAAACCGTGACAAAGCTCGTCTAATCCCTCAAATGGACGGAAACATCAATGAAGTTCGACAACCGGACACAGAGCCCCGGGCTCGTTCGGCGTCGGGTGGCGATGGGCGCCACCGCGGCGGTCATCGGTATGACCGCGGTGCTCGGCGGCGGCCTGACGGCGGCTGTGCACGCCGACAACGCCGCGACGGTCAGCGGCATCGTCCTCGGCGTGGGCGCGACCGAGTCGCAGCGCGTCGTGTCCTGGTACGCCTCGGCCGGCACCGCGCAGGTGGTGGAGGTCGTGCCGACCTCCAAGCTCGTCAAGGGCCAGTTCCCCAAGCACACCACCACCTTCCCGGCCACGGTCGCCGCGAACACCGTCAACGGCGGTTACAACGGCCACGTCACCATCGACGGCCTGAAGAAGAACACCGCGTACTCCTACCGCGTCGGTGGCGCGGGCGCCTGGTCCCCGACGTACTCCTTCCGGACCCGGGACTTCAAGGGCGACTTCGACTTCCTGTTCTTCGGCGACCCGCAGATCGGCTCGTCCGGCGACGTGGCCAAGGACGGCGCCGGGTGGGCGGACACCGTCAACGTCGCCCTCACCGCCAACCCCAAGGCCGAACTGCTGGTCTCCGGCGGCGACCAGGTCGAGACCGCCAACACCGAGACGCAGTGGAACGCGTTCCTCGCGCCCGACAAGCTGCGCCAGTACCCGTGGGCCGCGACCATCGGCAACCACGACGTGGGCGGCAAGGCGTACGAGCAGCACTTCTGGACCCCGAACACCGACCGTTCCGCGCCGTTCTACAACGGCGACGCGGCGACCCGGTCCGGCGGTGACTACTGGTACGTCTACAAGGACGTGCTGTTCATCGACATCAACAGCAACGCGTACGCCACCGGCGCCGACGCCGCGCACATCGGCTACATCACCAACGTCGTCAAGGCGCACGGCCGCGACGCCAAGTACACGGTGCTCGTGTACCACCACTCGATCTACTCGCCGGCCAGCCACGCCAACGACGGCGACAACCAGCTGCGCCGTCAGGACTTCCCGACCGCGTTCTCGAACCTCGGCGTCGACCTGGTCCTGCAGGGTCACGACCACAGCTACTCGCGCAGCTACGTGATCAAGAACGGCCAGAAGGCGAACAAGGCCGAGCGTCCCGGTGCCGCCGAGGTGGCGGCGGGTCCCGGCGGCGTCATCTACGTGACGGCGAACTCCGCGTCGGGTTCGAAGTACTACGACATCACCGCGCCGGACGTCACCAAGGACCCGAACTACGGTCCCGACCCGCTGAACCCCAAGAGCCACTGGGCCAACTCGGTCGAGAACCAGGAGCACGTCCGCACCTACGTGAAGGTCCAGGTGCGCGGCGACAAGCTCGTCGTCGAGAACCTCCGCAGCGGCACCTGCGCCGCCCCCAACGCCGCGGTGGAGCTCGGCCAGGAGTCCTGGTGCGGCCCGGACAGCGGCGCCAGTGCCGCCAAGCCGGTCGGCTCCACCGTCGACAAGGTGGTGGTCCGCCCCTACGACGACCACGGCCACGACGACCACGGTCACGGTGACCACGACGACCACGACCACGGTCACGACGACGACCATGGTCACGGTCACGACGACCACGGCGGCAAGGGCCACGACGACAAGGTCGCCACGCCCGCGTCCTGGCTCCAGTAGACGCCTGAGGCCGATGCCGGGACCCTCGCGCACCGCGCCGAGGTGATCCGGCCGGCTCTCACCTGGTGGGGCGGGCACCGTCGCGTGCCCACCCCACCTCTTCCGTCCCGCTCCGAGACCGCTCCGAGGATCCACCAGATGCACCCGCCCAGATCACGTACGACCACACCGGCCGAAGCCCTCACCCGGGCCGCCGTCGTGGCGCTGCTGGCCGCGCTCGGCTTCCTCGGCACGGGAGCCGGACCCGCCGCGGCGGACGGCGACGTCTCCTGGACGATCGGCACGGCCTCCAACGACTTCGGCTCCGGCCGCCAGAACTACAGCTACACCCTCGACCCCGGCGGGCAGCTCAAGGACGCTCTCGTGGTCGTAAACAACGGCACCACGCCGCTCACCCTGGCGGTGTACGCCGCCGACGGTTTCACCGCCGAGGGCGGCACGCTCGACCTGGTCGCCAGGGACGCGAAGTCGACGAGGGTGGGTGCCTGGGTCCGCACGGACCGCCCCGACGTGACCGTCCCGCCCGGGGAGTCGGCCGAGGTCCCGTTCACGCTCACCCTCCCCGCCGGCGCGGCTCCCGGCGAGTACATGGGCGGCATCGTCACCTCGCCGAAGCAGGCCGGCGAGCCCGGCGAGCGACGTCAGGGCATCCGCATCCGCCTGCGCGTAGGCGGAGAGCTCAAGCCGGGCCTCGCGGTGGAGAACCTGCGCGTGGACTACAAAGGCACCCCCAACCCGCTCGGAAAGGGCGCCGCAACCGTCTCGTACACGATCCGCAACACCGGCAACGCCATCCTCACCGCCCGCCAGGAGGCGTCCGTCTCCGGCCCCTTCGGGCACCTGGGCGTCCACGCGGGGCCGATCGGCGACTCACCCCGGCTGCTCCCGGGTGACACCTGGAAGGTCTCCGTGCCGCTGCGCGGAGTGGCCCCCGCGCTGAGACTCACGGGCACGGTGACCCTCGTCCCGCTGCTCACCGACGCCTCGAACTCGGTCGCCCCGCTCGCCGCCGTCGAGACCACGGCGCAGGCCTGGACCATCCCGTGGGCACTGCTGCTCTGCGTCGTCGTCCTCTGCGGCCTCGTGGGCCTTGCCTTCCGGCGCCGCCGTCGCCGGAGTGATCTCGGCTAGTCGTCCGCGGGGAGGCGGTAGACGGAGACGTGGGACCGGGAGCCGGCGGTGAAGGGGGCGGTGGTCCAGTCGGCGGTTCGGGATTCGAGGGTGAAGCCGGCCAGCTGGGCCATCAGGTCCAGTTCGGAGGGCCAGATGTAGCGGTGGGGGGTGCGGTAGAGCGTGGCCTGCCGGGTCTCGTCGAACCTGAAGTGGTGCGAGACGACGTGCTGGGTGAGGACGTCGTAGGTGTCCAGGGCGATGTAGCCGGGGGTGGAGTGCCAGACGACGGCCTCCTGGGCGGGGGGGAGTTTGCGGAGCTCGGGGACCCAGAGCTCGATCACGAAGCGGCCGCCGGGGGTGAGGTGGCGGGCGGCGTTGCGGAAGCAGGCGACCTGTTCGGCCTGGGTGAGCAGGTTGGAGATCGTGTTGTAGACCAGGTAGACCAACGTGTACTCGCCGGGGGCGACGGCGGTGGCCATGTCGCCGATGATCACGGGGATCGTTTCCTCGCCGGCCTTGGCGCGGAGACGGCCGATCATCGGGAGGGACAGTTCTATGCCGGTGACGGGGACTCCGCGCTCGGCGAGAGGGACGGCCACGCGGCCGGTTCCGATGGCGAACTCCAGGGCTCGTCCGCCGCCCGCGAGTTCGGCCAGGCGGTCCACGGTGGGGTCCAGGACCTCGGGGGCGAACATGCCGGTGCCCGGGGTGTCGTAGCGCCGCGCGGCGTCGGCGTCCCAGATCTCCTCCTGTCGCATGCCTTCAACGATCACCAATGGGTACGCGGGATGTCCAACGATTTTGCGGCGACCGGTGGGCTTGCCCCGGCGGTGGCCGCTGGTCTGAACTTGCTGTGACAGTCGTACGACCTGGGAAGGCTATGGCCGCGGAGCGTGTCGATGTCGTCGAGCAGGGGCCGGGCGGGTCCCGCTGGGTGAGGATGGTGGTGCTGGCCGTTCTCGTGGTCGTGCCGATCATCGGAATTCTCGTCAACCGGAGCGAGGACCGTCCCAGCCCGATCTCCACTCCGGCACCGGTGCGCAATGTGGTCGGTATCACACCCAACGCCGTCTATCCGGAGGCGGACGGAACGGGTGACACCAGGACACTGCGGGTCACCTTCCCCGACGGGGGACCCACCCCCGAGGGATTCCTCACGCTGTCGGCTGGCGGGCCCGTACGGCTCGCGCGGCCCGGGGAGGTCCGTGACGGCGTGCTCGTCGGGCCGCAGCTGTGGCTCGGCGGCCTGAGCCGTCGCATGCTGGTGCTGGCCCCGGTCCCCGGCTGCGCACGCGAGGTGTCCGTGGTCCTGGACGCGCGGCACGCGATCTCCGGGAGCACCTGCCGCGACGGCTTCCATCTGGCCGTCTCCGGCGACGAGGGCTTCGTGCGGAGCGTGATCGAGGACGTCCGGGTACGTCCTCTCTGAGCCTCCGGGCTTGCATGCCCATACATTCGTGTGTATATATTTCACTCATGTCCAAGGTGCTCACGTCTCTGCCTGTCGGCGAACGCGTCGGGATCGCCTTCTCCGGCGGCCTCGACACATCGGTAGCGGTCGCATGGATGCGGGAGAAGGGGGCGGTGCCGTGCACCTACACCGCCGACATCGGCCAGTACGACGAGCCGGCCATCGCCTCGGTGCCCGGCCGCGCCACGGCGTACGGCGCTGAGCTCGCCCGCCTCGTCGACTGCCGGGCGGCCCTCGTGGAGGAAGGACTCGCGGCCCTGGCCTGCGGGGCGTTCCACATCAGGTCCGGCGGCCGCGTGTACTTCAACACCACCCCGCTCGGCCGGGCCGTCACGGGCACCCTGCTGGTGCGCGCCATGCTTCAGGACGGCGTGCAGATCTGGGGCGACGGCTCCACCTTCAAGGGCAACGACATCGAGCGGTTCTACCGCTACGGCCTGCTCGCCAACCCCTCCCTGCGGATCTACAAGCCGTGGCTGGACGCCGACTTCGTCAGCGAGCTCGGCGGGCGCAAGGAGATGTCGGAGTGGCTGCTGGCCCGCAGCCTGCCGTACCGGGACAGCGTCGAGAAGGCCTACTCCACCGACGCGAACATCTGGGGCGCGACCCACGAGGCCAAGTCGCTGGAGCACCTCGACACGGGCATCGAGATCGTCGAGCCGATCATGGGCGTGCGCTCCTGGGACCCCTCCGTCGAGATCGCCGCCGAAGAGGTCACGATCGGCTTCGAGCGCGGACGGCCGGTGACGATCAACGGCAAGGAGTTCGCCTCCGCCGTCGACCTGGTGCTGGAGGCCAACGCCGTCGGCGGCCGGCACGGGCTCGGCATGTCCGACCAGATCGAGAACCGCGTCATCGAGGCCAAGAGCCGCGGCATCTACGAGGCTCCGGGCATGGCGTTGCTGCACGCGGCCTACGAGCGGCTGGTCAACGCGATCCACAACGAGGACACCCTCGCCAGCTACCACAACGAGGGACGGCGGCTCGGCAGGCTGCTGTACGAGGGCCGCTGGCTGGACCCGCAGGCGCTGATGCTGCGCGAGTCGCTCCAGCGCTGGGTGGGGATGGCCGTCACCGGCGAGGTGACGCTGCGCCTGCGGCGCGGGGAGGACTACTCCGTCCTGGACACCTCCGGCCCGGCGTTCAGCTACCACCCGGACAAGCTCTCCATGGAGCGGACCCAGGACTCCGCCTTCGGGCCGGTCGACCGCATCGGGCAGCTGACCATGCGCAACCTCGACATCGCCGACTCCCGCGCCAAGCTCGAGCAGTACGCCGCCATGGGCATGGTCGGCAGCTCGCAGCCCGAGCTGATCGGTGCCGCGCAGGCGGCGTCGACCGGCCTGATCGGCGCGATGCCCGAGGGCGGGGCGGAGGCGATCGCCTCCCGCGGGGAGGTCGCCGGCGTCGAGGAACTGCTCGATCACGTCGCCATGGAGTCCGGCACCGACTGAGCCGGTCAGGCCGGCCGGGACAGCCGGGCCAGGGCGCGGGCGGACAGGCTGCCCGGCTCGGCCTGGGCCACGACCAAATGCTGGCCCGGGGCGCGGTCGACGCGGAGCGTCTCGTACTGGAGGGTCAGCTCGCCGACCACGCGGTGACGGTAACGGATCTGCGTATGGGTCCGGCGCTGCACGTCGTGCCGGGCCGCGACCTCTTCACCGCGGGTAAAGCGCACGCGGGCCTCAGGGGAGCGTCCAGGGGTCGTCCACCAGGCGCGGGCCGTGGTCGGTGCTGGCCAGGACGGGGGCACCGGTGCGGGCCCATTCGTTGAGGGCGATGCCGCCGCAGGGGGTCTCCAGCTGGCAGTCGACGTGGCCGGGGAGGGCGGCGAAGGCGGTCACCAGCCGGGCCGCGTCGGCCGGGGGGAATCTGCGGGGGGCGCGGATCAGCAGGTCCAGGTCGCTGCCGGGGTGGGTGGCCGGGCGGCCGGTGGCCAGCTCGAAGCCGACGCCGCCGATCGGGCCCCAGAGGGCGTCCTCCAGCTCGGCGGCCAGCTCGCGGGCGACGGCGGCGAGGATCAGGCCGAGCAGGGCGAAGCGGGGGCGGCGTCCCGTCAGGTGCTCGGGGGGCACGATGTGGGTGACCGCGTCCAGAGGAACCAGGGCGGCGAGCCGCTGCCCTGGTTCGGGGCCGCGTACGTCGATCGGGACGAAGCCGGAGGGATGCGGCGCCCGGCGGACGACGCCCCAGGGGCAGGTGGCGAGGGACGCGTGGGCCCAGCCGGGGAGACCGTCGCCGAGCACGGTGCTTCCGGCGAGCCGCAGCAGGTCGTGAGGACGGGCGGTCATCGCCGCCGGGCCCGGTCCCGGGTCAAAGCCGTCACCCGCCCGTGATGCCGCGAACGACGGCACGGTTAACCCAACCGGGGTTAGATCTTCGGCGGGGACCGCCTCACACGCGCCGGAGGAGCAGGGAGACGAAGCCGAGGACGCCCCGGTAGCCGCGCAGCCACAGGTCGCGGTGCTCCCTGGCCAGGGCGAGGGCCTGGTCGCCGTCCGGGCCAGGGTGGTCGGTGGCCCAGCGGTTCAGGGTGCCGGTCCAGGACCACTCGTAGTCGTCCCACTCGGGCAGGGTGCTGGTGTGGGCGTAGACGGTGAGCCAGCCCTTGGACTCGGCGGTGTCCACGGTGCCGGGGAGGTCGGAGTAGTCGCCGATGGTCTCGGTGAGCTCGGGGGTGGGGGGACGTTCCCAGAAGGCCTCCCCGACCAGAGCCAGGCCGCCGGGGCGGACGAAACCGGCGACGGCGTTCAGGGTGTCGCCGAGGTCGCCGAAGGCGTGGGTGGCGCCGAGGCAGAGGACCAGGTCGTACGGCTCGGGGGCGGAGAACTCCCCGGCGGGGGTCAGGTGGAGGGAGAGGCGGCCGGACAGGCCGCGGGCGGCGGCCCCCCGTCCGGCGGACGCCAGGGCGTGCGGGGAGATGTCCACGCCGTCCGCCGTGGCGGAGGGGACCAGCTCAAGGGCCCTGAGGGACCATTCGGCCTCGCCGCAGCCGAGGTCGAGGACGCGGGCGCCCTCCGGGAGCGCCGCGCGGCGCAGCAACCGGTCGAGGTTGGCCGGGGAGACCGGGGCGGCGATCGGGTGGTCGAGATGGGCGATGGCGCTGAGCTGTTGGCGATCCATGCCGACCATGCTGCCAAGGGGCGCAAGCCGTTTCTCAGCGGTGGTTCTCGCCGATCACGGAGAGCAGCCGGAGCTTGTCGTGGCTCTCGGTGCCGGGCGGCGCGGTGTAGACCACCAGCACCTGGGACTGGTCCGGGTCGATCAGGGTCTGGCAGTGCAGCTCCAGCAGGCCGAGCCGGGGGTGCCGCACACGCTTGGGCGGGCAGTACGGGCCCGTGACCGGGTGCTCGCGCCAGATGGCGGCGAACTCGGGGCTCGTGGCGAGCAGGGCGTCGACGATCGCCGCCACGCGGGGGTCCTCGCCGTCACGGGTGTACACCTTGTGGAGGTTGGCCGCGATCAGACGGCTGTGGGCGGCGTGGTCGTCCTCGGGGTAGATCAGGCGCGTGGCGGGGTCGGTGAACCAGCGGTAGTGCGGGCTGCGCGCCAGGCCCGTGTGCACGCTCTCGTCGCCGATCAGCGCCTTCGACAGGCGGGTCTGCCGCAGCGTCTCCCCGAGGTGGTTCACCACCTGGGCGGCGGCGTCCTCCAGCCCGTCGAAGATCCGCATCATGCCGGGGGTGACGTGGTCGGTACGCGGGACCCGCCGGGGGGTGACGTGGCCCGCCAGGCGGAACAGGTGGTCGCGTTCCTCCAGCGACAGGCGCAGGCCCCGGGCGAGGGCGGCGAGCATCTGCTCCGACGGGTGCGGGCCGCGTCGCTGCTCCAGCCTGCTGTAGTAGTCGACGGACATGTCGCAGAGGACGGCGACCTCCTCGCGCCGCAGGCCCCCGGTGCGCCGCCGCCCGCCGCGGGCGAGGCCGACGTCCTCGGGTTGCAGCGCCTCGCGGCGGCTGCGCAGGAAGTCGGCGAGCCGGGCCCTGTCCACCGCTGCGGTCTCCTCTCTTCGTCCTCCTCCAACAATCCCCAGGTCAGGGATGTTTCCACGATGCCTGAAGCGGTGCAGCGCATCCATGTTCCGCCGATACCAGGATCGGCGGCCCATGCATGAGCACGACATTCCTCCGGCCGTCCACCGGTGCCACGGTGGGCCGCATGAGCACGAGAACAGCTTCAGCGCACTGGATCGGCGGTGAGCCCGTCCCGGGATCCGCCGGCATGATCGATGTCATCGACCCGGCGACCGGCGAGGTCGCCGGCCGGGTACCGGAGGGCACCGCCGCGGATGTGGACCGGGCCGTCGCCGCCGCGACGGCGGCCTTCCCCGGGTGGGCCGCCACCTCCCCCGCCGAGCGCGCCGCGGTGGTCGGCCGCGTCGCCGAGGGCCTGAGCAAGCGGACCGAGGAGATCGCCACCACGATCACCGGCGAGATGGGCGCACCGATCACCCTGTCCCGGTGGGCGCAGGCGGCCTTCCCCGTCAAGGTGGCCGAGTCCTTCGCCGGGCTCGCCGAAGACTTCGCCTGGACGGAGGAGATCGGCGGCTCCCTGGTGGTGCGCGAGCCGATCGGCGTCGTCGGCGCCATCACCCCCTGGAACTTCCCCCTCCAGCAGGCCGTCTCGAAGGTGGCGCCCGCGCTGGTCGCCGGGGACACCGTCGTCCTCAAGCCGTCGGAGATCGCGCCGCTGACCGCGGGCATCCTCGCCGAGGTCGCCGCCGAGGCGGGCCTGCCGCCGGGCGTGTTCAACGTCGTGTACGGCACGGGCGCGGTCACCGGCGAGGCGATCTCGGCGCACCCGGGGATCGACATGGTGTCGTTCACCGGTTCCACCCGGGCGGGCAGGATGATCGCGGCCGCCGCGGCGAAGACCGTCAAGCGGGTCACGCTGGAACTCGGCGGCAAGTCCGCCAACGTGATCCTCGACGACGCCGACCTCGCCCAGGCCGTCGCGCTCGGGATGGGCAACGCCTTCGTCAACGGCGGGCAGGTGTGCGGCGCGTGGCCGCGGATGCTGGT
This sequence comes from Sphaerisporangium aureirubrum, assembly GCF_042658925.1. Taxonomy (NCBI): domain Bacteria; kingdom Bacillati; phylum Actinomycetota; class Actinomycetes; order Streptosporangiales; family Streptosporangiaceae; genus Sphaerisporangium; species Sphaerisporangium aureirubrum. The sequence continues at coordinate 60,082 of NZ_JBHSRF010000028.1, read as the reverse complement.
CCCGGCGTCGCTGCACGACGAGATCGTGCGGATGGCCGTGGCCGCCGCGGAGGAGTACACGGTCGGCGACCCCACCGACGAGGCCACCCGCGTCGGCCCGATGTCATCCGAGGCGCACCGCCAGCGGGTCGACGGCTACATCCGGCGTGGCGTCGCCGACGGCGCCACCCTGGTGTACGGCGGCCCCGGCCGTCCGGACGGCCTGCCCTCGGGCGCGTACGTCCGGCCGACGATCTTCGCGAACGTCGACCCGGAGTCCGTGATCGCGCAGGAGGAGATCTTCGGCCCGGTCCTGACGATCATCCCCTACGCCGGCGACGACCACGCCGTGCGGATCGCCAACGGCACGATGTACGGCCTCACCGGCGCGGTGTTCGGCGGCCGGGAGCGAGCCCTCGGCGTCGCCCGCCGGCTGCGCACCGGGCAGGTCGACGTCAACGGCGCCCAGTGGAACCCGCTCGCGCCGTTCGGCGGCTACAAGCAGTCGGGCAACGGCCGGGAGTTCGGCCGCCAGGGTCTGGAGGAGTACCTCGAGACCAAGTCCATCCAGCGCTGACCGCGCGCTCAGGTGGCCGGTGACCTGAGCGCGGCGTCGAGCAGCAGGGCGGCGGCGGCGCGGGCCGTGGTGGCGGCCGAAGGATCGCGGTCCATGCGGGCGGACAGGCTCGCGCCGTCGTACAGCAGGTGGAGCTGGCGGGCCAGGCCCTCGGGGTCGGCCACGCCGGCCTCCCCCGCGAGCGTGGTGAACAGGGCGCGCACCCATGCCCGGTACTTCTCGGCGGCCTGGCGCGCGGAGCTGCCGAGGGCGGCCTCCGCGCTGGCCGTGACGAAGGCGCAGCCGTTGTACGTGGGCTCGGTGAACAGCTCACCCTGGGCGTCGAAGACGCCGAGCAGCCGCTCCCGGGGGGTGCGGAAGCGGGTCAGCGCCCGGGTGATCCGCTCGCCGGTGTTCGCCTGACGGGACTCCAGATAGGCGCGGACCAGCTCGTCCTTGCTGCCGAAGGTGTTGTAGAGCGATGCCTTGGCGACGCCCGCGTGCTCGATGATGCGGTCGATGCCGACGGTCTGCACGCCCTCCCGGTAGAAGAGCTCATTGGCGGCGGCCAGGATGCGTTCGCGGGCCGAAGGCTTGGCCGCGGTCCTGTTCGGCATGGCTCGACTCCTTCAGACAGATCTGTCTACTCTACTCCTCGGTGACGGCCACCCGGTCGGGGTAGAAGGCGACGTGACCGGCGATGTCGCGCACGGCGTCGTACGGGGTGCGGTAGGTCCACACGGCGTCGGTCAGCTCCCGGTCCGGCAGGGCCAGGTGGTAGTACGACGCCTCGCCCTTGAAGGGGCAGTAGGTCTCGGTCGTGCTGGGGCGCAGCAGGTCCGGGTCGACGTCGCCGAGCGGGATGTAGTGGACAGGCGGGTAGCTCGCCTCCCGCAGGACCAGCGCGGACGTGGTGTCGGCGACGACGGTGTCCCCGACGCGGGCGACGACGCGCGTCTTGCCCGGCTCGACGGTGATGGGGTGGTCGGGACCCGGTGTCAGCACCTGACGTGTCATGGTCGTGTTCCTTTCCCGATGAATGATGATCCGGCCCGGTCTTCGAACGTTACGTCAGGAACCGGCGGGGGCGGGCACGGGATCGGCCGCCCGCCGGGTGTACAGCAGCCCGGCCAGCGCGGCGGCGGCGAGCACGATGACGGCGAGCCCGTACTCGCGGGCCGTGCCGAGCAGGCCGCCGACGTGGACGACGAGCACCCCGGCGACCACCGCGGGCAGGCCCATGCCGAGGTAGGAGACGACGTAGAGCAGGGACAGCACCCCGGCGCGCTCGTGCGGCCTGGCCAGCGGCATCACGAGCCGGATGCCGCCCTGGAAACCGCTGCCGAAGCCGACGCCGGAGATCGCGCTGCCGGCGTAGAAGCCGACCGCCGAGCCCGCCTGGAGCGAGACCAGGGTGATGGCCACCCCGGTGACCAGGGCCAGGATCCCGGCGTACAGGACGGTCCGGGTGGGCGTGTCGCGCAGCAGCAGCACCGACAGCGCCGCGACGCCGGCGAGCACGAACAGGCCGAGCGCGCCGTAGACGGCCGGGTGCGAGTGGATCATGGTGCCGCTGAGCGCCGGGCCGAGCGAGCCGTAGAAACCGGCGAGGGACCACACCGCGAACAGCACGGGGGTGGCGATCAGGACGGGGCCGCGCAGGCGCCGGGGGAGCGTGATCCGCGGCACGAGGCTGTTCAGCGCCCCGGCCTCACGCGTGGACGTCTCACGCATCAGCAGCACGCCCACCGCCTGGACGCCGAACACGCCGAGCAGGAGCAGGTAGACGAGATGGGTGGGCGCGGGCGCGTACTGGACCAGCAGCGCCGAGGCGAGCGCGCCGGTCGCCGTGCCGAGGCCCGGGGCCACCGCGTTGGTGACCGTGCCGCGCGACCGGTCGACGTCCAGCATGCCCGCGCCGATCGCCCCCATGGCCGCGCCGGTCGACAGCCCCTGCACCACCCTGGCCACCAGCAGCGCGGCGACGCTTCCCGCGGAGGCGAACACGACCATCGCCACGGCCTGCACCGCGAGCGAGGCCAGCAGCACCGGCCGCCGGCCGAGGTGGTCGGACACCCTGCCGAACACCAGCAGCGCGCCGAGCACGGCCACCGCGTACACGCCGAACACGACGGTGGTGGTGATCGGGGTGAACCCCCACTCGGCCTGGTACACCGCGTACAACGGCGTCGGCGCGCTGGACGCGGCCAGCAGGGACACCGTGATGGAGGCGAGCAGCACCAGCGCCCCGGTGGATCCGGGCGCGGCCCGGTGCTTGGCCCGGGTGCCGGAGATCGTGGCGGTGCCGGACGTTGCGGTGGTCATGCTCACGGCTCCTCATAGACCAATCTGTCTAGTTCGGTTCAGAACCGTAGGACGGATGAGTGGGGCGTGTCAACTGCGATAAGCCGTGTCGACCATGTGATATGTGCTCTCACGTGGATCTATCTGATATTTAGATAGACCAGTCTGTCTGATAGATGGACCCGACCATGGGCCGCGGTGCCGCCACCACGGTCGGCGGAGAACGGTGCTGCCGCGCCACAGGTGATCGGGACCGGCGGGCGGCGCCGGTTATCGTGGTCCGGTGGCGGAACACACGGCGCCCCCGCGGCGGGGTACGCGCGCGGTCGCGCACGAGGCGGGCGTTTCCGGGGCCACCGTCGCGAACGTCCTCAACAGGCCCGGCATCGTGGCACCCGCGACCCACCTGATCGCCCTCGGGCACCACAGGATCGCCTTCCTGTGCTCGGCGCCCACGGTCGCCACCACCGTCAAGGAGCGGTACGCGGGCCTGCGCGACGCCGTCGCGGACGCCGGGCTGGACCCCGGCCGCGTTGTCGTGGAGGCCGAGATCGAGCCGCGCCGGCCGACGTACGACCTCGGTTACGCCGCCGCCGACCTGCTGCTCCACGAGTCCGGCCCCGGCCACCGGCACCGCGAGGTGCTCTTCGAGCCGTCCCTGGTGGTCCGCGACTCGACCCGCGCGGTCTGAACCCCATGGGGCAAGGGCGCCCCCGGCGCTGGTTCCTGCGGCTCGGCGCCGTCGCCGCGGCCGGCACGCTCGGCGCGGTGCTCCCCGCGGAGGCCGCGCACACCCCGGACGACTCCTTCGTCCGGCTGCGCCGCCGCTGGCGGGAGGTCACCGCGGGGGCGCCGTTCGACGCCGCGGCCGAGCCGTACCGCGGGAGGCTGGCGCGGCTCGGGCGGAAGGTGGCCCGGTTCCGGGACGCCATGGCGCCGGCGGACGGATCGCTCTGGCCCGACCTCGCGTTCCCGGCGTTCGCCGCCGTCCCGGCACGGCTGCTGACCATGGCCCGCGCCTACGTGCTCCCCGGGACGGGCCTGACCGGGGACCCGGGCCTCGCGGCGGCGGTGGCCGCGGGCGTCGACCACTACCGTCGGCAGGTGTACCCGGCGGGCGCGGCGCAGGAGGGCAACTGGTGGCACTGGCAGATCGGCGTGCCGAAGAAGCTCCTGGACGCGGCGGTGCTGATCGGGCCGCACCTGACCGCCGCGCAGACGGCCGGGCTGCGGGACGCGGTGGACCACTTCGTCCCGCCACGGCGCCTCGGCCGCTACGACGGCACCAGCACCGGGGCCAACCGGGTGGACCTGTGCCTGGTGACGCTGCTGCGCGCCATGCTCACGGGTGACCACGCCAGGGCCGCGCTGGCCGTCGCGGCGCTCGCCCCGGTCTTCCCTCTCACCGGCGACGGCGACGGGTTCTACCGGGACGGGTCCTTCATCCAGCACACCACCATCCCCTACCAGGGCGGCTACGGGGCGTCGCTGCTGGCCGGAGTGGCGACGCTGTTCGCGGTGCTGCGCGGCTCGCCGTGGGAGATCACCGACCGGCGGGTCCTCGCCACGGTGGAACGCTCGTTCGCCCCGTTCGTGCGCGACGGCTTCTGCATGGACCTGGTCCGGGGCCGGGGGATCGCCAGGGAGCCGTACGGCGACCATCGCCGAGGCCGGGAGATCGCCTCCTCGATCCTGCTGCTCGGCGAGACGGCCTCCGCCGCCGAGCGGGCCCGCTGGCACGGGATGGTCAAGGGGTGGGCGCTGCGGGACACCGTCCGCCCCATGCTCCAGGCCGCCGAAAGCGAGGACCTGGCGTTCCACGCCCGCCTCGCCGCCGTCCTGGCCGACGACGCCGTCCCCGCGGCGGCCGAGCCCCCAGGGCACCGGCTGTTCCCGATGAGCGCGCGCGCCGTGCACCGCCGGGCGGGGTGGTGCGCGGCGCTGAGCATGGCCTCCGACCGGGTCGGGTACTACGAGCACGGCAACGGGGAGAACCTCCGCGGCTGGCACACCGGCGCCGGGATGCTCTACTGGTGGGCCGCCGGGCACGGCGACCAGTACTCCGACTCCTTCTGGGCCACCGTCGACCCCTACCGCCTGCCGGGCACCACCGTCTCCACCCGGCGCCTGCCGGACGGCGCCGGCGGGGCGTGGGGCGACACCTGCCCACCGGCCCGGTGGGCGGGCGGCGCCACCGACGGCACGTACGCGACCGTCGGCCAGCATGTGTACGGCCTGGAGAGCACGATGGAGGCGTTCAAGTCCTGGGTCTTCCTGGACGACGCCGTGATCTGCCTCGGCGCCGGCATCACCTCCGGGGACGGGGTGCCGGTGGAGACCGTCGTGGACAACCGCAGGACCGGCGCCGCCCTCACCGTGGACGCCGCCGGGGCCTGGGCCCACCTGGAGGGGCACGGCGGCTACGTCCTGCCGGAGCGCCCCGCGCTGCGCACGGCGCGCGAGCCGCGGACCGGCGGCGCGGTGACCAGGAGCTACGTGACCCTCCTGCTGGACCACGGCACCGACCCCCGAGCGGCCGGCTACGTCTACCTGCTGCTGCCCGGCGCGACCGTGGAACGCACCCGGGCCCGCGCCGCCGACCCCGGCTGGGCGCGCGTGCTCGCCAACACCGCCCGCGCGCAGGGGATCCACGTCCCGTCGCTCGGGATCACCGCGGTCAACTTCTGGGACGCCGGGTCCGCCGGCGGCCTGACCGCCTCCGCCCCCTGCGCCGTGCTGGTCCGCGAGTTCCCGGACGGCACGGCCACCGTGACCGTCGCGGATCCCCGCCGCGACCTGGACGGGCTGACCGTGACGTGGGACCGCCCGGTGGCCGCGATCTCGCCCGCACGGCCCCCGCTCGCGGAGGCCGCGGGCGGCGCCGGGCTGAGGCTCACCTTCGGCCGGCTGGCGGACCAGGAGGGCGGGTCGGTCACCGTCGCGACGCGGCTCACCGTGTAACGGGTGCCAGCCGGGAAGATCGGCGAGCGCGGATGTCCCGCCGCCGGCGGCGCGGGCCCGGTAGGCGGCGACGTTGGCGCGGTACTCGTAGGAGTGCCGGGCCAGCACCTTCGCGGCCGTCGCTGCTACGTTCTAAGACGACCGGTCATTTTGAGAGGATGGAAACACATGAACGAGTTGCTGGAGCAGGTCGTCGCGGCGTACGGCGGTCTCGACCGCTGGGAGAAGCTCACCTCCGTGCGTGCCCGGGTGCGCGCCGGTGGCCTGCTGTGGCCCATGAAGCGGCAGATGGGCGTGCTGGACGACGTGATCACCCGCATCGACCCGCACCGGCAGTTCACCACCACCGAGCCGTTCGGGGAGCCGGGGCTGCGCGGCTCCTTCACCCCGGACCGCGTCGCCGTCGAGACCGACGCGGGTGAGATGGTCGAGGAGCGGTTCCACCCGCGTGCCGCGTACGCCGGTCACCGCCTCGACACGCCGTGGGACCGCCTCCACGTGGCGTACTTCAACGGGTACGCGATGTGGACGTACCTGACCGAGCCGTTCTCGCTCGCCGGGCCGGGGTTCGAGGTGACCGAGCTGGAGCCCTGGCAGGAGGACGGCGAGACCTGGCGGCGGCTCCGGGTGGTCTTCCCCGGCGACGTCGACACCCATTCCAAGGAGAACGTCTACTACGTCGACGCCGGCCTGCGGATCAGGCGGCACGACTACGTCGCCGAGGTGGCAGGCACGGACGCCACCGGGGCGGCCCACTACGCCTCGGACTTCCAGGAGTCCGGCGGCTTCCTCGTGCCGGCCCGGCGCCGCGTCCACCCGGTCGGCCCCGGCGGCCGTCCGATGCTGGACACGGTGCTCGTGTCCATCGACCTCTCCGACATCAGGTTCGAGTGACCGGCGGGGCGGCCCGCCGCGCGGTCACGGCGAGGGGCAGGGCACGCCGAGCTGGCTGAGCATCTCCAGCTGGTCGTAGTAGACGCGCTGGCTGGAGATCAGGCCGTCCTCCATGGTGCGGACGTCGCAGCCGCGGACGGCCACCCGGCGCCCGGTCGGCGGGACGATCTCGCCGCTGGGCAGCAGGAACGGCCCGGTGTGGGTGCTGGTGACGATCCACTCCAGCACCACCAGGTCGCCGCAGACGGCCCCGCCGTGCGGCGTCACCACGAGGTCCGGGAACCCCTCGTGGTACAGCGCGAAGAAGGACGCGATCTCCGCGCGCCCCTCGGCGATCCCGCCCGGGCACACGTACGTGGCCTGCGGGGCGAAGTACGTCGCCGCCCTCTCGAAGTCCGCCGCGTTGAACGCGGTGATCAGCTCGTCCGTCATTTTCTGCTCGTCGAACACCCTGTGGTCCCTCGAATCGTCACCGCTACGGCCTCGTGCCGCCGGTCAGGCCCGCCACGCGGGTATGCCCAGCGAGATCTGGCGGGTCGGCGGGCGCGCGACCGGGTCCATCAGCGGCACTCGCAGCACGAACCGGGCGCCGCGCGGCGAGTCCTCGATGCGCAGGGTGCCCTCGTGGGCGTGGGCGATGTCCCGGGAGATGGCCAGGCCGAGCCCGCTGCCGCCGGGCTCGCGGCGCCGCCCGTCGTCCAGGCGCACGAAGCGTTCGAAGACCCGCTCCCGGTCGGCCGGGGCGACGCCCGCGCCGTCGTCGGTCACGGTGACCACGGCGTACTCGCCCGCCCGCTCGGCGGTCACCTCGATCCGGCCGTCGGCGTGCCGCCGGGCGTTGGCCAGCAGGTTGTCGACGACGCGGATCAGCTGGATCCGGTTCCCCTGGACGACCAGGTCGCGTGCGGCGCGGATGTGGATCCGCGGGCCACCCGTCTGGGCGGCCACCTCGTCCCTGACCAGGGCGCCGAGGTCCACCGACTCCTGCGCCGTGGGGTCGCCGGCCCGCAGCCGGGCCAGCACCAGCAGGTCGTCGACGATCGTCTCCAGCCGCTCGGTGACCAGCAGCGCCTCCCGGATGGTCTGCCGCGGGTCGACCTCGGTGGGGTACAGCACGGCCTCCTCCAGCCGGGTGCGCAGGCCGGTCAGCGGCGTCCGGAGCTCGTGCGAGGTGGTGGAGGCGAACCGGCGCTGCTGCTTCACGGCCTCCTCCAGCCGGGCCAGGGTCTGGTTGGCGGTGCAGGCGAGGAGTGCGTACTCGTTGCGGCCGGGCGGCTGGGGGACCCGCATGCTCAGGTCGCTCACCGTGATCTCGGCCATGGTCTTGCGGATGCCCTCCACGGCGCGCATGCTGCGGCCGCTTATCCACCAGTTCCCCCAGGCGATCAGACCGGTGGTCAGCAGCACCCCGGCGGCGGTGAGGGATTCCAGCAGGTGCGTGGCCAGCAGGGCGGGCTGGACCATCCCGGCGTAGATGAAGTGGGGATCTCCCCGCCAGATCTCACGGGTCTCCAGCGGCGCGAGGCGGATGGCGGCGAGCATGAGGCACCGGCCGTGCGGGGGACACGAGACGGTGTCCAGGATCCGGTTGTCGGGCGACGGTCGCACCGTGCCGATCGCCGGGCGGCCGGCCGCCGCGGGGCTGGCCAGCACCACCCGGCCGTGGGAGTCGACGAGCTGCAGCAGGTCGATGCGGCCCTTCACGACGGGCGGCGGGGTGCTGCCCGGCTGGAAGCTGCCGATCCAGTTGGTGGCCGCCCGCTGCGCCTCCTGGTAGACGGCGGCCTCGCTGCGGTCCAGGGCCAGGAAGTCGAGGCTCGCGCCGATCACGGCGAGGAAGACCAGGGACAGCATGGTCACTGCCAGCGTGGTCCGAGCCCTCAGCGAATCAGGCAGAAGTGACATCCGCCTCCTCCCCAAGGCGACTCCTCTGATTGACAAAAGCCCAGGTCAGGTCACTATCGACCGTATCCGCAGGTTTGGCGTACCTGCAATCGGGAGCCCATCCCCGCGCCAAAAGCGCGCCAGGGTATTGCCGGTCCGTGGACGAAGCTTTGCCTGGTGCGGCTCAAGACGGGTCCGGGCCCTCGCGCGGGTGCGCGAAGGCCCGGAGACGGGGATGGGGGATCAGGCGGTGCCGGTGCAGGTTATCGACGACGGGGTGGCGGTCTGCCCGTTGCCGTTGGCCGTGAAGCCGAAGTTGGTCGTCCCGTTGGCCGCGAGGTTGCCGTTGTAGCTCGCGTTGGCGACCGAGACGTTGCTGCCGCTACCGCTGTTGGTGCCGTTCCACACCTGGGTGACGGTCTGCCCGCTGGGGAACGTCCACTGCACCCGCCATCCGCGGATGGCGGCGCTGCCGTTGGTCACCGTGACCTCGCCCTGGAAGCCGCCCGACCACGAGTTGGTGATCCGGAGCGCGGCGGCGCAGCCACGGCCGCCGGTCGGGGTCACGGTCGGAGTGACGGTCGGCGTCACCGTCGGCGTCACGGTGGGAGTGACGGTCGGCGTGCGCGTCGGGGTCTGGGTGGGGGTGACGGTGGGCTGCGGGGCGGCGATGGCCAGGTCGTAGGCGCGCTGCGGCACGAACGATCCGGCGGCGCCGATGCAGCCGTCCGACTCACCCGGAGGCTTCACCCACAGGTAGGCGGCGATCGCCGAGTCGCCGGTCTGGTCGGTGCTCCAGATGCCGGTGGCGCGGCCCGACGGGTCGCACCACTCGCTGCCGAGCGGTCCGTTGCCGTTGCGGCTGGTGTCGATGACGGCCTTCAGCCGGGAGATGCCGGTCGCCGAGATGACGCTCTTGGCGTACGACACCAGGCCGGAGGTGGACCGGTAGTTGGAGGTGTTCACGGCGATGCCGTCGGCGCTGTTGGCGATGTCCGCGCCGTTCAGGCGGCCCGCGGCGTCGGAGGCGCCGACCCACGCGTCATGGCCGATGTCGAAGTACACCTTGACCTGCGACGACGTGGCGCGGAACTTCTTGCCCGCGTACGCCATCGAGGCCTTGACCTCGTTCTGCTGGGAGGCGTTCATGCAGTTCGGCATGATGGCCAGGGCGTCGGGCTCCAGGATGATCGTCGCCGGCCGCCCGCCGAGGCCGAGCGCCACCTGGTCGATCCAGGCGCGGTACGCCGAGTGGTCGGGGGCGCCGCCCGCGCTGGCGCCGCCGCAGTCGCGGTTCGGCATCTCGTAGACGACCATGATCGGGATCTTGCCGGCCGCAGCCGCCGCGCCGACGTAGGAGTCCACCTGAGCGCGCACGGCAGTGGGGTTGTAGCTGGCGAACCAGCGGCCCTGCGGGACGGCGGCGACCCTGTCCCTGATCACGGCGGTGCGGCTGTCGCCGGGGTTGGCGGCCACCCAGCGGGCCGCGCTCGTGTTCGGGTCGACGTAGAAAGCGGAGTCGGCGGCCAGGGCGGCGGAGGAGGTGAAGATGGCCGCCCCCGCCACAGCCGTGGCGGCCGCGGTGGTGATGGCGGCCACCAAGGTCCTACTGCGAGACATGAATACTCCGTCCGGGGGGTAGGTGGGAGCGCTCCCACTACTCCGGATGGTAGGTAGCCATCACCCGGTCTCAGAAGGCCGGTCGTAACACGACTCGTGCCAGAACCTTATCTCCGCAGGCGGGAAGAGAATAGACCTCCTGGCTCAGGTGAAAATTTCAGCACATATTCCACGGAGTAGGTGTGATTCTCGATCACCGGACATTCCGAACACCGCTCGGAAAGTGAGCTTTCCTTGTCACGCGAAGCCTCGGTCCCTAGAATCTCGGCGGGCGGGCTCTCGCGCCCAACCTCCTTCAGCGGGCACCCACGCGGCCCGCCCTTCGCGGAGGCAAAGGGGACATAAGCGCCTCGGGAGCACCTGCGGTCACCGGCATGCCGACCACGTCGCGGCAGACCGACCGGCAGGCGTGGGCTGGGTCGGCCGATGCCGCGAGCGGAGTCGACCATGACCGGAAAGAAGCAACTCAAGGCCCGGGTCCGGGCACGGATGGCCAAGACGGGCGAGAGCTACACCGCCGCCCTGCGCCACGTCGCCGGCCGCCCCTCGGCGGGGGCCGACGGCACCTGGACCTTTCACGGCGGGCGCCACCCGAACTCCTCCACGATCACCGGCGTGCTCGCCAACCAGGGCGTCGCGATCAGCGAGCCGATGGTCTTCCTGGCCGGAGGCGGCATCGGGGCCGGCTACATCCTTTGGGAGTTCAAGCACAACGACGCCCGCCACCTGGTGCTCGGGTTCCGCAACCAGTGGCAGTACCCCGACCGCTGGACGGCCAAGACCCTGGCCCGGCTCGGCGTCGGCGTCGAGACGCACAGGACGTCCGGGGCCAAGGGCGCGGCCACCCGGCTCACCCAGGAACTGGACGCCGGCCGCCCGTGCGTCGTGCTGCCCGACCAGTACCACGCCGGGTACTGGCACCTGCCCCCGCACATGGACGGCCACGGCGGCCACCCGGTGATCGTCTACCGGCGGGACGAGACGCACGTGTTCGTGGACGACCGCGGCCGGGCCCCGATCCGCGTGCCGCGCGAGCGCATGGACGCGGCACGCGCCCGCGTGTCCTCGTACAAGAACGTCATGCACGTCCTGCGGCCCGCCGAGATCGGCCCCGAGCGGCTGGCCGAGGCGGCGCTCGCCGGCCTGCGCGACTGCGCCGAGCACCTGAGCGCCTCCTCCGACTCCTTCTCGCTGCCCGCGTGGCGCAAGTGGTCGCGCATGCTGACCGACCGGCGGGGCGCCAAGGGCTGGCCGAACGTCTTCGCCGACGGCCGCGGGCTCGCCGGGGCGCTGCTGTCGATGTGGGAGGCCGTCGAGCCGGTCGGCACGGACGGCGGCAACCTGCGCGACCTGTTCGCCGACGCCCTCGACGAGGCGAGCACGCCGACCGGCCTCCCGCTCGGCGGCGTGGCCGCGGACTTCCGGCACACCCACGCCCTCTGGCACGACCTCGCCGAGGCCGCGTTCCCCACCGAGGTGCCGGAGTTCGCCCGGATGCGCGAGCTGACCGCCGCCCTGCGGGAGTCGGTGGCCGAGGATGGCGCCGCGAGCGCCGCCGACGCCGAGGAGCTCTGGGAACTGCGGGCCGCGGTGGACCACAAGCCGCCGGTCGACGACCCCGGCGCGCTCTTCGCCGCCCTCGCCACCCGCCTGGCGGAGATCTGGGAGGCGGAGACCGCGGCGATCGCCCGATTGCGGGACCTGGTCGCCGAATGATCCGCTGAGAATCTTTTGACGAAGGCCGGTGACGTCCGGCGTCCTGTCGTGGAGGGCGCCGGACGTATTGGTGTAGCATTCCCGCGGAAGTGGGAAATGAGCGTGCCGCGATCTTATCCTGATGATATCGAGGCCACCGGATGCCGGATCTCGTCCTGGTCAACAGCCCGATCCATGATTATTCCAGATATCCCCGGTACACCTCGTCCTATTCCACGCCCGTCGGCCTTCTGTACGTCGCCACCGCGGCCCGGGAGGCCGGCTTCGACGTCACGGTGCTCGACGCCGAGGAAAAGCAGCTCACCCCCGCCGAGATAGCCGGGCGGATCAACGCGGAAAGCCCCCGCACGGTGGGGTTCAACGTGTTCTCCATCAACTTCTCGATCGTCGAGACGATAACCGCGATGATCGATCGGGAGATCACCGTCGTCGCGGGCGGCCCGCACGTCTCCACCATGCGCCCCGCGCATTTCTCCTCCCGGCTGCGCCGCGTGGACGTCCTGGTGCGCAACGACGGCGAGGAGAAAATCGTCGAGATCCTGAAAGGCGCGCACCCGGTGACCGTTCCCGGCGTGTACTTCCGCGACGCGCTCGGAGCCATCGTCGTCACCGGTGAGGCCACCCCGCTGGATCTCGACGAGCTACCCGTACCCGACCGGAGCTTCCTGGCCACCGAGCCCTACCTCCGCGACGACCGCCGCTGGATGGACATCTCCATCAGCCGTGGCTGCGTCTTCACCTGCAAGTTCTGCGCCGGCAGCTGCAAGAGCAACGGCACCGTCTACCGCCGCCGCTCCACCCCCTCCATCCGCCGCGAACTGCGCGACCTGATCCCCCGCCACCGCCTCGGCGGCATCCAGATCGTCGACGACCTCCCCTTCAACGGCCACGCCGACCTGGAGGAGTTCCTCGACCTCGTCGACCGCGAGCACCCGCACCTCCAGTGGGAGGTCAACTTCCCCCTGCAGTTCCTCCGCTCCCTGTCCCCTGACCAGATCACCCGTATGGCCCGCTCCGGAATCACCCGCCTGTCCTTCGGCATAGAGTCCGGTTCCTTCACCCGCCGCCGCACCATGGGAAAACTGGCCAAGGACGACGACCTGTTCCGCCTCACCACCCAGCTGTCCGGCGCCGGAATATCGGTAAAGGGCTACTTCATCATCGGTTTCCCCGGCGAGTCCCGCGAAGAGATGCACCTCACCGTCGACCTGGCCGAACGATTACACGCCACCACCGCCGACTCCGCCGCCCACATGTTCCGCCCAAGACTCTTCATGTACAAGCCGATGCCCGGCTCCGCCCTCTGGACCACCCTCCTCACCGAAGGCCACTCCGAGGAGGACATGCTCTCCTACGCCGACTTCCACGTGGACGCCGATTATTTCAAAAAACACGCCTGGGGCACCGCCGCGAAATATTCCCAAGTAGATCCAGCGGAGATCCAATCAATGATCAACGCCTTCTACGCCACCATCGGCGACCCATCGGCTTGACATGAGCCCGACCCGCGAGCCTTCCAGGACCAAACCGGTCACCTACCTGATGCATGCCCGGCCCCGCCTGATGTTCCACCTCGGGCACGTGAAGATGCTCAACGTCCTGTACCGCATACTGCTCGACGGTCACAGCGTCGTGCTCCTGCTGATCCCCTACGACGAACACGAGCGGCGCAACCGCACCATCCGCACCAGGCTGGAAGAGGAGATCGAGCTCACCAAGGGCTTCTACCGGAACTACCTTGGCTTCGCCAAGCCACGCTTGAAGATCGTCAGCACCCCCGAGCTCGACCTGCCTCAGTCCAGGCTGCGCGAGATCCAGTCGCGATACTCCCGGCTCTACGACCAAGGCTCGCCCGGCGTCAAAAAGCTGATCGAGCAGCAGAACCGCGCGTGGGCGTCGCCGAACATCCTCTTCGTGCCCAAATGCCTGGCCGCCATCGAGCAGGTGGCGCCCGACCACCTGATCTGCGGCAAAAAGCACCAGCTGATCGCGCAGTGCTTCGACGAGGTGCTGCGGGACATGGGGCACGTCATTCCGTTCACCTCGTTCGACGACTTCCCCGACCTGTTCATGGAGTCGGGCATGGACCGCATGGACAGCGTGCACAGCTACATCGACGTCAACGACAACGACGACTTCGTGCTGCACAAGCTCTCCCTGCTGCGCGACATGCCGGGGCAGAAGAGCGCATGGCTGCAGGCGTTCCAGAGCGAGATCCTCGACGGCGCGCCGGAGCGGGTCAAGAACGGCATCAGCCGGGTTCACCGCTCGGAGGCCGAGAAGGAGATCGCGCTCACGAAGCTGCTCGCCAACGTCAGGGCGCTCATCCCGTACGCCCTGGACGACGGCGAGAGCGACGTGCAGATCGTGTGGGGTGGGAACCTCGCGGCCACGTTCACCGAACCGGTGCGGCAGCAGATGGAACGGATCGCCCGCAAGTTGTTCCAGGGCAACGACTCCACTTACGTGTCGCTGCACAGGGTATTCCGGGCGGGAAAGTCCGGGGCCACGGTGCTGGAGGTGCGCGAGCACGAGAGCCCGGGCGAGTTCCGGGTGTCCAACGTGTCCGTGCTGAAGATCGGCCCGGAACACGAGCTCAAGGCCGAAAAGGACAATTTCGACAGGTTCGTGAAACCACGCGGCACCGCAGCCTTCATGACCATAAAACGCGGCGGGGTGGCCGCGGACGGACTGGCAGGCATCCTTTATCAGGACGCGCAACACCATCTCGGTATGCGCCTGCAGGACACGATCGGCAACATCTCCAGCCTTTTTCAGCCGGTGCATTACGATTACGACGAGGTGCACGCACGGCTCTCCCGCCTGCTTTCGTCCCACCTGCACGAGGTGCTGTACAAACACGGCCGCCCGGTGGACGCCGGCAGCATCCGCCGCTACGCCAACGAATTCCTGCCTGCCGAATACCGCGTCCAGGTCACCCATTACAGCGACGGCGATTCCACCATCCATTACCGGTCGGGCGGGGCGTCCGACCGGCACCTGCGCGCCGAGGTGCGCATCGCGGAGGTCGACCTGCGCCGGCGGATCCTGCGGGCCTACACCATCCCCGAGCACCACAAAGTCGACGTCGAACTCGCCGGCGACGACGAGGTGCTCCTGAACGAGGTGATGCCCGGCCGCACCCTGCACCTGGACGGCCGCCTGCTCGCGGTGCGCGACGACTTCTACGACGCGCTGCTGGCCAGGCTCAACGTGGCCAGGGAGGGCAGCAGGATGGCGATCGACCGGCAGGTGCTGGCTGATCCGGTGCGGCGGATCGAGGAGTTCCTCGAGCGTGAGCACCATTCGTTCACCGTCTCCCCGATTCACGGGGACCTGCACGCGGGCAACGTGTTGTTCGGTGGCGAGGGGTTCGGCATCATCGACTACTGCAAGATGCGCGAGCGGTTCCCCGCGCTGTACGACGTCGCCTATCTCTTCGCGGACCTTAAATCTCGTTTCGTCGCCAACAGGTTCGGCCTGCCCGCGCTGGTGCGACTGGAGGAGGCCATTGTGCACGGTCGCGGCAGGTTCGGCAGGGATCGCAGGTCGATACTGGAGATATCTCTGTTCGAATATGATTCACTTCCCGCCGAGATCAAGCTTCTGGGTTCCTCGGAACTCTTTTACTCGTTGCTCGGAATCATTCTGCTCGGCCGCCTGAAGTTCGATCTCCCCGAGGTGGAGAAAAGAGTAGGGTTGGCGCTCGCTCACTACGCGTTTGAGAGGGTTCGATGACCAGGTCTGTGTTCGTCTGCTATGCATTGGAGGGCGAGCATCTCGCCCAGTTACGGACGCGGCTGGAACTCATCACCCTCGGGGCCTTGGACGCTGGCGCGACGACATACGCCCACATTCGTGACGAGCAGAACTGGAACACCGAGGGTGCGTCCGTCAAACGGGTCCTGGCCGCCGCTTTCAAGCGCATCACCCTGGCCGACGCCGTCCTGCTCGACCTGACCACCAGCGCGGGTTCCAAGCGGGTGGGGCTGAACATCGAGGCAGGCTACGCGAAGGCGCTGGGCAAGCCCATACTGGCGCTGTGGCACGTGTCCGAGCGGCCGAACATGACGGCCGACCTCGCGGACTTCGAGCGCTCCTACGACGATCTCACCGACCTGCGCCTGGCGACGTGCCGGCTTCTGTCGGAGCTGGGGGACGCGTCCGCCGGCTGGGACGGGCGGTCCACCTCGGTGAGCTGAGGCGGCTCAGGCGGAGCGGGTCATGGCGTCGAGGGTTTCCGTCATGTGGGTGTGGAGTTCGGTCAGGCGGACGTCGAGGATTATGGCGGCGATCTCGGGGGTGGCTTCGATGTAGTCGCGTAGGAGGCTGCGGCCGGGGCCGTGGACGAAGGTGTGGTGGACCAGGGTCTGGTCGGGGGCCGCCGGTTTGAGGTCGTAGCGCCAGGTGGAGGAGAGCTGGGAGTGGTCGCGGTCGTCGAGGACGGTCCAGGCGAAGGCGCGTGGGGGGGCCAGTTCTGTGACGGTGCAGGTGGTGGTCCAGACGGCGCCCTGGCGGAGGTTGCGGCACTGGAAGCGGGAGCCGAGATGGAGTTCGGGGGCCGTGGGGTCGAGCCAGGCGATGTGGCGGCACTCGGGGCTCCAGTCGCTGATGCGGGGAACCTCGGTGATCAGGTCCCACAAGCGCTTGGGCGGTAGGGGGACGGTCATCTCCAGCTCGACGCGCGCACCGGTGACCCCGTAGTCGTCCATGCCGTCCTCCTCGTGGTGTGCCCGTGCTGTGTCCCGGCTCCCACGATGAACGATCGGCACGGCGGTGACCAGAGGGACGGGAAGAACAGGGGCTCACCTGCGTTTACGAGATTTTCACGTGCCGTACGCGGGCGGTTGCCCGGCGGTGGCCGGGCGGCGCGGGGCATCGTGGCAGGCCATCCGGGTGCGCCGCCGGGTTAACGGCGATTGTCTCCAAACCTGACAGGGCTTGCCAAGCAATGTCTGATATTTCATGACAATGCCGATTTAGCGACTCTCCGAGCAGTCTGACCGTTCCGTTCGTGCCCAGTCCCCCCAGCTGGCCGGAGCGGCGGACGGCAAGGAGAAGCTCGTGAGGCGAGCCTTCGCCGGCGTCATCGCCGCCCTCACCACCCTGATCCTCACCCTCACCCTGACCTCCGCACCGGCCTCGGCCACCCCGCCCAACATCCCCTCCGCGAGCACGGCCGCCGCGCGCCTGGCCACGCTCACCGTCGCCACCGAGTCCCACCAGTCCACCTACGACCGCGACCTGTTCCCGCACTGGATCACCGTCTCCGGCGCCTGCAACACGCGGGAGAGCGTGCTCAAGCGGGACGGCACCGGCGTGGTCACCGACTCCTCCTGCGCCGCCACGTCCGGCAGCTGGTACAGCCCGTACGACGGCGCGACCTGGAGCGCCGCCTCCGACGTCGACATCGACCACATGGTGCCGCTGGCCGAGGCGTGGCGGTCGGGCGCGTGGGCCTGGACCACCTCCCGGCGGCAGACGTACGCCAACGACCTCGGCGGGCCCGAGCTGTGGGCCGTGACCGACAACGTCAACCAGGCCAAGGGCGACCAGGACCCGAGCACGTGGAAGCCGTCGCGGACCGCGTTCTGGTGCACCTACGCCCGCGCGTGGATCCAGGTGAAGTACTACTACGGCCTGAGCTTGCAGAGCGCGGAGAAGTCGGCGCTGACCACCATGCTCGGCTACTGCTGACCGCTGTCGCCCCGCTCGGCCCCCGCCGAGCCCGTCGCCGTCCCGGCTCCCGCCTCCCCGGCGGGGCCGGGACGGTCCCGCGCCGCGCGCTCGCAGCCGGCGGCCCTGGCGGCGAACAGGGCACGTTCGCGCTCGTTGCGGGTGAGCGCGGCGGCGCGCAGGAACTCCCCGGCCGCCTCGGCGTGACGGCCCAGCCTGGCCAGCAGGTCGCCCCGTACGGCCGGCAGTTGCGGGTAGTTCCGCAGTGCGCCGTCCGGTGCCAGCGCGTCGGCCACCCGCAGGCCCTCTGCCGGGCCGTCGGCCATCCCGACCGCGACCGCGCGGTTCAGCTCCACCACCGGCGAGGGCGAGATGTAGGCCAGCACCTGGTACAGCGCCGCGATCCGCGCCCAGTCGGTGTCGCCGGGGGTGACGGCGCGGGCGTGGCAGGCGGCGATGGCGGCCTGCACGGCGTAGGGGCCCGGCGCGACGTCGAACGACTCGGCGCGCTCCAGGGCCGCCAGGCCGCGCCGGATGAGCAGCCGGTCCCACAGGCGGCGGTCCTGGTCGAGGAGCAGGACCGGCTCGCCGGACGGCCCGGTGCGGGCCCGGGCGCGGGAGGCCTGGATCTCCATCAGCGCGACCAGCGCGTGCACCTCGGACTGGCCGGGCACGAGGCCCGCGAGGATCCGGCCGAGCCGCAGCGCCTCGGCGCACAGCGAGGGCCGCATCCAGTCGTCGCCCGCCGTCGCGGAGTACCCCTCGTTGAAGATCAGGTAGATGACCTCCAGCACCGAGGACAGCCGTCCGCCGAGCTCGTCCGGCTCCGGGATCGCGAACGGCACCCGCCGGGCGGCCAGCGTGCGCTTGGCCCGGACCACGCGCTGCGCCACGGTCGGCTCGGCGACCAGGAACGCCCGTGAGATCTCCTCGGTGGTGAGCCCGCCGAGCAGGCGCAGGGTGAGCGCCACCCGCGCCTCGGTGGCGAGCACCGGGTGGCAGGCCGTGAAGATCAGCCGGAGCAGGTCGTCGCCGATGTGGTCGTCCAGCGCGGCGTCCAGGTCGGGCCCCTCGCCGCCGGTCTCCAGCTCGCGGCCGATCTCCTGGAGCTTGCGCTCGTACCGGCCGCGGCGGCGCAGATGGTCGATCGCGCGGTGCTTGGCGGTGGCCATGAGCCACGCCCCCGGGTTGACGGGCACCCCCGCCGCCGGCCACTGCTCCAGCGCGATGACCAGGGCGTCCTGGGCGAGCTCCTCGGCCAGGCCGAGGTCGCCGGTGATCCGGGCCAGCCCGGCGACGAGCCTGGCGGACTCCATCCGCCAGACCGCCTCGATCGCGCGGTGGGTGGTGCGCTGCGGATCGGTGGCCGTCATGGCCACCGATCCAATCATCTTCGCGGCCGGGCTCAGGCGGGCGGGCCGAAGTCCTCCGGGCCGAACACGCGGCGGATCTCCGTCGTGCCCTCCCATTCGGGCCACAGGTCCCGGTGCAGGCCGAGGAACCGGGAGGCCCACTCGACGGCCTCCTCCTTGGAGCGCAGCTCGTACAGCGCGTAGCTGATCACTTCCTTGGCCTCGGTGAACGGCCCGTCGGTCACGGTCAGCCGTCCCTTCGCCAGCTCGACCCGGGCCCCGTCCGCGCTCGGCGCGAGCCCGCCGTTGTCGAGCAGCGCCCCGGACTTGGCGGCCTCCTCGCCGAGGGCGGCGATGGCTTCCATGAGCCCCGGCGGGGGCGGCGTGGTGGCGGGGGCGGCGTGCAGCAGCATGATGTATCGCATGGTGACGTCTCCGGGATCTGTTCAGGCGACCGGGCGGGGGGCGGGACGGCGGTAGAGGTGGATCGCCAGCGCGGACATCCAGGCCCAGGCCAGCACGACGCTAGCGGTGAACGCCAGGTTGGTCCAGGTCGCGCCGGCCCCCGAGGCCACCGCGGCGAAGCCCGCCAGGAACAGCACACCGGTGGCCCGGGAGAACGCGGCCCATCCCGCGCGCCCCTCGCGGGCGAACCGGTGGCCGACCACGAGGCAGGCCGCGATCAGGCACGCGAACCCGACGCCGCCGCAGACGAAGTGCAGCATGCCGTGCCAGCTCACCTGCGCCACGGTGTCCGGCGCGCCCGCCGGGAAGCCGAGCGCCGGGTCGGCGCGGAACGCCCCCGCCCCGAGCAGGCTCACGCCGTACACCCCGATCAGCCAGGCCGCCGCGCGGAGGGTGGCGCGGCGCAGGCCGGCGGCGAAGGCGATGGTCATCAGGCCGGTCAGCGTGAAGTTGGCGATCTGGATCCAGCCGGGCCCGCCGTTGCTCAGCAGGCTCCACTGGTGGCGGGTGAGGTCGAACCCGTCGCGGGTCAGCGCCTGGGCCAGCGCGGTCACCACGTAGAACGGCCCCGCGAGGGCGCCGTAGGCGAGCAGCGCCCGGGTGACGGAGGTGGGCCGGTCACAGTCGATCGGTCGCCCGGACGAGGCCGTGTGCGAGGTCATCGTGGGTCTCTCCTTCGAGGCGGGCCCGGAGGTTCCGGTCCCTTTGCCTACGCCTCGAACGGGGAGCGAGGAAATCGACGACCCGCGGAAAAGTTTTTTCCGAGGGTGTGCCCGCGCGCGGGCTAGCGCCGCGCGGGCACACCCTCCGGTGACGTCAGCGGGTCTCGACCCAGACGTTGACGATGGTGTGCGGGCTGATGCCGGTGTAGGAGACGGTGCCCGCGGGCTGCCAGGGGCCGATGATCGGGATCAGGCCGACCTCGGGCAGGAAGTGCCGTTGCAGCACGCGGACGCGGTGCTCGCCGGTGCCGGACGCGCAGTAGCTGGTGGCCCAGCGTTCCACGGCGCTGTACTGGACGCCGCACCCGGTGGGCACGGCGGCGGCGCCGGGGCCGGTCGCGGCGACCAGGCCGGCGGTGAGCAGGGCGGTGACGGAGGCGGATACCGCCCACTTGGTGTTTCTCTTGGTCATGCGTGACTCCTGGGGCGTTGGCGGGCCGGTGGGCACCGTGCCCGCGTCGGGCGGAGCCGGCGAGGTCGCCGTCGTGCACGCTTATTCTTAGGAAACTTTCCTAAAGATAGGGACACCGGCACGCCCCGTCAACAAACCCGTTGCCGGCGCGGGGAGCGGATCAGCACGATGGTGGCATGTTCCTGCTCGCGTTCATCGGCTCGTGCGTGCTGGTCGCGATGATCCCCGGCGTCAGCACCGCCGTCATCCTGCGCCAGACGCTGCGCTCGGGCCGGTCCAGGGGCTTCGCCGCCACCCTGGGCAACGAGACGGGCGTGCTGCTGTGGGCGGTGGCCGCCGCGTCCGGGTTGTCCGCCCTGGTGGCCGCCTCCGAGGTGGCCTACGACGTGATCAGGATCGCCGGGGCCGCCGCCCTGCTCGTGATGGGCGCGCAGTCCCTGCGCGGCGCCCGCAGGTCCGCGCCGGAACAGGGGCCCGGCGCGGAGCACGCGGAGCCGGCGGGGGCCGTGCCGCCCGTGTCCGGCGGCCCGGACGGGTGGTGGCGGTCGTACCTGCTGGGGCTCGGCACCGTGCTGGCCAACCCCAAGGCGGCGGTGTTCGCCATGTCGTTCCTGCCGCAGTTCGTGCCGTCCGGCGCGAACGTCCTCGCGACGCTGCTGCTGCTCGCCGTGGTCTGGGCCGTCATCGACACCCTGTGGTACGGCGCGGTGATCTGGCTGGTGGGCCGGGCTCGCCTGGTGGCCGACCGGCCCTCGGTGCGCCGCCGCCTGGAGCGCGTCTCCGGCGTCGTGCTGATCGGCCTCGGGCTGCGCATGGTCGCCGAGACCCGCTGAGAGCCGGTCAGTCGTCCTCTTCGTCGTCGCCCGTGTACGCGTCGAGCAGCTCGCGGCGCAGCAGGTCGGTCCGGACGGTGAGCGCGCCGAGCAGCTCCTCGTCGTTGAGCCCGTCGGTGCGGCGGAACGCCCACGACGAGCGCCCCTCCTCGTCGAAGCACTTGACCAGGATGATGGCGCCGAGGGCAGTCCAGCCGTCCGGCAGGGGAGCGACGGTCAGCCCGGACAGGGCCTCGCCTACGGGGACGAAGTCGTCGTCATCCACTTTGGCCTCCCCCGGGACACGCGTCACCGCTGTTTCGATGGGGGGAATCCTGTCATGTCCGCCCACCCCGTGCGCGCCGCAGGGTCGCCGCGATGAGCAGATAGGGCACGGCGGCCAGTGCGTAGAGCGGTCCCGGGCCGCTCCACGCGGAGCCCAGGGCGAACGCGGCGAAGGCGAGCACCGCGAGCACCTCGCTCCCGAAGCCCGCGATCGAGGTGACGGTGGCCCTGACCCCGTCGGTGATGGCGTCCTGCAACCGGGCCTCGGCGTTGGCGGTCGCCCACTGGAAGACGCCGTAGGCGATGCCGACCACCGCCAGCCCGGCGGGGTGACCGCTCACCGCCCCGGCGGCGAGGCACGCGGCGCCGAGGACGAGCGCCGGTGCCGTCCAGCGGGTGCCGCGGCCGGCGAACCACCCGCCGAGCGGGACCCCCGCGCTCGCCAGGAAGACCAGCAGCGGCACGGCCGCCGCGCCTATGCCGGTGGCGGCGGCGAGCAGCGGGACGTACTCGTCCAGCGACCCCACGCCCATGAGCACGATGATCAGCAGGATCGCGCGGCCCGCGGCGGGACTGCGCCGCGTCTCGCGCAGCCCGGCGCGCAGCACGGTGAAGTAGCCCTCTTCGCGCTCGGCAGGCGCGCGGGACTCGGGCAGCGAGAGCCCGGCGAGCGCGCACAGCACCTGGGTCGCCACGCTGGCGACGCCGAGCGCGTGGTACCCGCCCACCGCCGTGACGGGCGCCGCGAACGCGGTCGCGACCAGCGCCGCGGTGGTGCCGATGGCGTGCGAACGGCCGATCAGCCGCGCGTAGGAACCGGCCGCGCCGACGCGGTCCAGCCCCTCGTAGACCAGCGCCTCCAGCGCCCCCGAGCTCAGCGCGCCGCCCGCGCCCCACAGCATGAAGCCTGCCGCGAAGGCGGGGTAGGAGGGCAGGAAGGTCCACAGCCCGTAGCCCACCGCGGTCAGCAGCGGCCCGATCACCACGAGCTTGCGCCGGGAGAACATGTCGGCCCACACGCCGGAGGGGATCTCCACCGTGAACGACGTCACCGACCAGATGACGAACAGCGAGGAGATCTCGGCGGTGGACAGCCCGCTCTCGGCGAACAGCAGCGGGTACACCGGGTACAGCAGCACGAGGTCGTCGAGGAACGCGTACGTGTACAGCCTGCGGGCGAGGCCCGCCTCAGGTGTGGATCAATGTCGTCGTCTCATACGCGTGACACTACGGCCACGGACGGCGCGGGGAAAGCGTATTTTCCGGCACGGGGACGGCCCGCGGCGCGGCTTAGGATCGGGGCATGACTTCGGCCGGGGCGAGCAGACCGCTGCGCGCGGACGCCCGCCGCAACCGGGCCCGGGTCCTCGCGGCGGCCGAGGAGGTCTTCGCGGCCAAGGGCACCGGCGCCTCCACCGACGAGGTCGCGCGCGCGGCCGGGGTGGGCATCGGCACCGTGTTCCGGCACTTCCCGACCAAGGAGGCGCTTCTCGCGGCCGTCCTGGTCGACCACCTGCGCCGCCTGGCCGAGCAGGCCGACGCCCTGGCGGACGCGCGGGACGCCGGGGCCGCGCTGTTCGGCTTCTTCACCCACGTGGTGGAGCAGGCCGGCGGCAAGAACGCCTACACCGGCGCGCTGGCCGAGGCCGGCGTGGACGTCGGCGGCACCACCGCGGAGTTCGGCGCCCGCATGCGGTCCGCGCTGGAACGGCTGCTGGCCCGGGCCCAGCGCGACGGCGCGGTGCGGCCCGACGTCGGGGTCGCCGAGCTGCTGGCGCTGATGGTCGGCGTCTCCCGCGCGGGCGAGCACGCCGGGCGCGAGGTCCAGGCCCGCGCGGCGGCGATCGTCCTCGACGGGCTGCGCCCGCGCGCGGCCGATATCTAGGTGCGTCGAGCCGGTCGCGCTAGGTACTCTCCGCGAGGAGCAGTGGAGGGGATCGTCGTGGCACATGTCGAGGTAGGCCGGCTGACCTACGTACTGCCGGACGGCCGCCCGTTGCTGAACGAGGTGTCCTTCCGGATCGGCGAGGGCGTGAAGGCCGCGCTGGTCGGGCCGAACGGCGCGGGCAAGACCACCCTGATGCGCCTCATCGCGGGCGACATCCGCGCCGTCGAGGGCAGCGTCGTGAGTTCCGGCGGGCTCGGTGTGATGCGCCAGTTCATCGGCGGCCTGCGCGACGGCAGCACCGTGCACCAGCTCCTGCTGTCGGTCGCCCCCGACCGCGTGCGCGAGGCCGCGCGCCGCCTCGACGACGCCGAGCTCGCCATGATGGAGCGCGACGACGTCAAGACGCAGATGCGCTATGCCCAGGCCATCACCGACTACACCGACGCGGGCGGCTACGACATCGAGGTGCTCTGGGACACCTGCACGATGGCGGCCATCGGGGCGCCGTACGACAACGTGAAGTACCGCGAGGTGAACACCCTGTCGGGCGGCGAGCAGAAACGGCTGGTGCTGGAGGCGCTGCTGCGCGGCCCCGACCAGGTGCTGCTGCTCGACGAGCCGGACAACTACCTCGACGTGCCCGGCAAGCTGTGGCTGGAGCAGGCGCTGCGCGAGACCGACAAGACGGTGCTGATGGTGTCGCACGACCGTCAGTTGCTCGCCAACTCCGCCGACCGCATCGTCACGGTCGAGTCCGGGGGGGTGTGGATCCACGGCGGCGGCTTCGCGACGTACGCCGAGGCGCGCCGCGAGCGCAACGCGCGCCTGGACGAGCTGCGCCGTAGGTGGGACGAGGAGCACGCGAAGATCAAGCGTCTGGTCGCCATGCTCAAGCAGAAGGCGACGTACAACGACGGCATGGCCCCGGCCTACCACGCGGCGCAGACGCGGCTGCGGCGGTTCGAGGAGGCCGGGCCGCCCGAGGAGGCGCCCAAGGACCAGATGATCAGCATGCGGCTGCGCGGTGGCCGTACCGGCAAGCGCGCCGTGATCTGCGAGAGCCTGGAGCTCACCGGCCTGATGCGGCCGTTCGACCTGGAAGTCTGGTACGGCGAGCGGGTCGCGGTGCTCGGGTCGAACGGCTCGGGCAAGTCCCACTTCCTGCGCCTGGTCGCGGACGAACCGGTGGCGCACACCGGGACGATGCGCCTCGGCGCGCGGGTGGTGCCCGGCCACTTCGCCCAGACGCACGCCCGGCCCGACCTGCGCGGGCGCACGCCGTGCGAGATCGTGATGACCGAGCACGCCCGGCTGAAGAACGAGGCGATGAAGGCACTGGCCCGTTACGAGCTGGCGGGCGGCATCGCCGAGCAGCGGTTCGAGACGCTGTCCGGCGGGCAGCAGGCCCGGCTGCAGATCCTGCTGCTGGAGCTGTCCGGCGCGACGCTCCTGCTGCTGGACGAGCCGACCGACAACCTCGACCTGGCCAGCGCCGAGGCCCTGCAGGACGGTTTGAACCAGTTCGCGGGCACGGTGCTGGCCGTGACGCACGACCGTTGGTTCGCCGCGGACTTCGATCGCTTCCTGGTGTTCGGCTCCGACGGCCGGGTGTACGAGTCGCCCGAGCCGGTCTGGGACGAGGCCCGGGTGGTGCGCCGCCGGTGAGTCGCCGGTGATCGAAAAGGGCCGGGTGGGTGGTTTCGGAGGGTTGGAACCGTAAAACTTCGCCTGGCTCGCGCGTGTCGGAGGAGTCACGCCCGACTAACCGGGCTATGACGGCCTTGTGACCCAGCGTAGTCGAAACACGACAGCACGCGGACTCGGGCTAGGGCTCGTCGCGGTGGCGGCGTTGTTCGCCGGGTGCGGCGCGGACGAGCCCGCGCCCAAGAAGGGCCTGAAGCCGCTCGTGATCAAGGAGCAGACCTCCTCGGTCACCCAGGGGACGGGTGGCTTCGTGGTCACCTGGGCGGGCGTCATCAGCAACCCCAACCGATGGCATTTCGGGGAGAACGTCGCGGCGACCGTGGTCGGGAAGGACGCGGCGGGCAAAGAGGTCGTCCGCACCGAGCAGCCGCTGGACGCCGTGCCGCCCTCCGGGGCGCTGAGGTTCAGCGGGCAGGCCATGGCGTCGGCCAAGCCGGCCCAGGTCAAGCTGACGTTCACCCCGGCCAAGTGGCGGCGCGCGGCGCGCATCCCGTCGGCGTTCGTGCCGTTCCCGGTCTCGGCGGCCAACACCGAGAAGCTCGGCAACGGGTCGTACCTCGTGACCGGGGCGGTGGCCAATCCGTACCAGAAGGCCGCGACCAGCCTGGTGGTGACCGCGCTGCTGCGCGACAAGGACGGCAGGCTGCTCGGCGGGGCCAGCACCTACGTGGACGACGTGCGGGCGGGCACGCCTCGCCGCTTCGTGCTCACCGTGGACGGCCTGAACGCCGCCGGGCCGGTGGCGCGCACGGAGGTCGCCGCGCGCACCTGGGGGTCCAGCGCCCGGCCGTACGAGGAACTGGCGCTGAGCGGGGCGGCCGTGCCGACGACGGGCAAGCCGAAGACGCCGCCGTTCGTCAACGACCGGGGGAATCAGGCCATGCCGGAGGATCACCGGCCGTGAGCGCCGGACCGGCGGTCGCGGAAGCGCGGGGCGACCCCGCCGCCCCGCTATGGATCTTGAAATCACCGGGGAGTTACGGTAATTACATGACATCCCCCCGGATTGTCCTTTTCGGCGCCACCGGGTACACCGGGCGGCTCACCGCGCGGGCCCTGCTGGCGCACGGCGTCCACCCGGTGCTCGCGGGCCGCGACCAGGCCAGGCTTGAGGCGCTGGCCTCCTCGCTGCCGGTCGAACTGCCCACCGTGGTGGCCGACGTCGACCGCCCCGCCACGGTACGGCGGCTCGTCAGGCCCGGCGGCGTGCTGATCTCCACCGTGGGGCCGTTCACCCGCTGGGGCGAGCCCGCGGTCGAGGCCACCATCCAGGCCGGCGGGGTGTACCTGGACTCGACGGGGGAGCCGACGTTCATCCGGCGGATCTTCCAGCGGTACGGCCCGGCCGCCGCGGCCGCCGGGGCCACGCTGATCACCGCGTTCGGGTACGACTACGTGCCGGGGAACGTCGCCGCCGCACTGGCCCTGAAGAAGGCCGGGGACGACGCGGTGCGCGTGGACATCGGCTATTTCGTCCAGGGGAATATCGCCCGCAGGGCCAGTACGGGCACCCGCGCGTCCGCGCTCGGGGCGATACTCGAACCGATGTACAGCTTCCGGGACGGCCGAATTCTGCACCAACACGGGCGTACACGAGTTTTTCTCGTGAACGGCCGCAGGCGGCACGGGTTGTCGATCGGCGCATTGGAACATTTCGCGCTGCCGCGCACGCATTCCGGTTTGCGCGAGGTGAACGTCTATATGGGATGGCTCGGCGGCCTCACCCGCGTCGCCGGGGTCGTGGCCCGCGCCACGCCGTACGTCGCGGCGATCCCCGGCGCCAAGCGGGTCACCGAGGCGGTGGCCGACCGGGTGATCCGCTCGGCCGACCGGGACGGGACGCCCGCGGTGTCCGGCCTCGCCACCCTGGTGGTGGCCGAGGCGTACGACCGGGACGGGACCAGGCTGTCCGCGGTGGAGCTGAGCGGGGGCGATCCCTACGACGTGACGGCCAGGATCCTGGCGTGGGGCGCCGTCACCGCCGCGGCCGACGGGGTGGCCGGGCCGGGCGCGGTGGGGCCGGTGGAGGCGTTCGGGCTGGAGCGGCTGGTCCGGGGATGCGCGGACGCCGGGCTGCACGCGTTGCCGTGACGGGTGGACGGCTCGCGGATTATGTGCATCGCCCACGCCCCCGGGTAAAGCACCTGAAACGGCACGATGTCACCATCCGCTGGGTCTGGTGGGTACCGGTGGCTCGATAGGAAGAATCTCCGGTTTCGCCGCGCTGATACCGATAGCGGGGAGAAATCCCGGCGAACTGCCTTGCGCTCTTTCATTACGGTATTAACACAACGCAGGTCATCATGCGGGAAACGCTGGAGACAACAGTTACCGAGCATTTACTGTCGGTGACATGAATGACAGTGTCCTGGTCGAGGCCCTGCGCGCCCGCGAACCCGGTGCTCTCGCCACCCTGTACGACACCTACGCCGAGGGCATCTACAGGTACGCGTGGGCTCTGCTCGCGAACACCGACGGCGCCGGGGTCGCGCTGCGCGACACGCTGATCGCGGCCGAGGCGCACGTCCACGCGCTCGCCGGCCACGACCGGCTCCGCGCCTGGCTGTACGCCCTGGCCCGGGGAGAGTGCATGCGCCGCAGGCAGGCGCTGCCCCTCACCGACCGCGACGCCACCGTGCCCGGCGTGCCCGTGCCCGCCACGGGGGAGGACGCCGAACTACGGCTGGTGGCCATCGCGGCCGTCGAGGGCCTGCCCGACGACGAGCGGGAGGTCCTCGACCTCCTCACCCGGCACGGCATCCCCGAGACCGAGCTCCCCGCCGTGCTCGGCATCGGTCCCGAGCAGGCCGAGGAACTGCGGGACACCGCCTCGCTGCGGCTCCAGGACCTCGTCACCACCGAGATCGTCGCGCGGGCCCCCTCCGGGGTCTGCCCCGACCGCGACGCCCTGCTGGCGGGGCGGGACGGCGTGCTGGACGACGAGGCGCGCGCCCTGCTCCTCCTGCACGTCGCCGAGTGCGACGACTGCTCCCCGCACGGCGAGCGCCAGGTGTCCGCCGCCAAGGTCTTCGAGCTGCTCCCGGCCCCCGTGCTGCCCGAGACGCTGCGGGTCCGGGTGATGAGCTGCTTCATCGACCCCGAGCTCGTCCCCTACCGCCGGTTCGTCGCCCGCCGCACCGGCCTGCTCGACGGTGACGGGTTTCCCGTTCCGGACCCCAAAGGGACCAGGCGGCGTCCTCGCCTTCTGGCGGGCGTTGTGGCGGCGGTCGCGATCGTCAGCGCGGCCCTAGTCCTCGTCAACGAGATCCTCGGCGCCACCGCCCCCGTGTCCGCCGCCCTCCCCGGCGGCGTGTCCCTGCCGCCGTCCGCCGGCTCCGGGGCCGGCGGCGCGGGCACGGCCACGGAACCCCCCCGGCGGGGCACCCCGAGCGCGGTCCGGCCGACCCTCACCCCGATCGCCGGCAGCCCGTCGGCCTCCCGCCACGGCACCGTCCCGTACGCCGCCCGCCGCCGCGCGACCCCCACCCCGTCGACCCCGCCGCCGGTCCCGATCCCGCCCCCGAGGCCCCAGCCGCCGTCCGCCCCGCCCCATGCCACGCCTCGCCCGCCGACGGCCCGCCCCACCCCGTCGCCGCCCGCCGCGCCGCCCACGGCGAGCCTTCCCACGGCCCCGCCGACCCTGACCCCGTCCCAGCCGACCGCCTCGCCCCGCCTGGACCCCACGGTGAAGCCGCACCGCCGCCGCGCGACCCCCTGCCCCAGCGGCACCGTCGGCGCGACGGCCTTCCGGTCCCCCGCGCCCACGGCCCCGGCCTCCGAGGCGGCGTTCCTCCCCCGGTCGCGCGCCGCGTGGGCGCCCTGGGCCAGGCTGGCCGCCGCGCGGATGTCCCAGGCCGGTTCCGCCGGGCGGATGTCCCAGATCGGTTCCGCCGCGCGGATGTCCCAGATCGGTTCCGGGGCTCAGATGTCCCAGGCCGGTTCCGGGTCGCGGTGGGCCGGTCTCGGGGCGGGGCGAGGCGCGTCCGGGGCGTGGGGGCGCTTCTGAGTGCGGGGGCGCCGCCCGTGTACACCGTCCGGGACGACCCCCTCCTCGGGCCCCGGGTGTACCCCCAGCCGGTCCCGCCCGAGCTGGCCCGGCTCGCCCCCCGCGTGCACAGGGCCGACTGGCCGGTGTGGCTCGGCCCGGCGCCGCGCACGTCCCGGGACGTGCTCGAACTGTGCCGCCTGCAGACCGCCCGCGGCCTGGCGGTGCTCGGCTGGCTGGCGGGCGCCGACATCCCCGGGGACATCGGCTGGCTCTGGCCGGGCTGCCGCCTCACCGGGCCGCGGCAGCAGCTGATGTACGGCGCCGCCGCCGCCGTCCCCGGGCCGGTGCTCGGCCTGGTGATCTCCAACTGGACCTGGGTGCTCGGCACCCGCCTCGCGGGCCAGGTGACCGCGCCGTACCTCGCGGGCACCGCCTACCCCGACGACGGCTTCACGGCCGCCCAGGCCACCGTGACGCTCATGCGGGTGTGGGAACGTCACCGGGTCGCCCGGCCCGCCCTGGGGGCCGCCTGGGCCACCGCACGGACCGTCGCCGACTGGTGCAAGGCCGCCGAGCTCCACGCCGCCTACGGCCACGAGGCCCCGGTCTTCACCTACCCCCGCGCCGCCCTGCCGCCCCAGGGCGACCTGCGGCCGTGGATCACCCGTCTGTTGCGCCTGTCCTGAGACCGTGCGTCACCGGAAACCGGAACGGCCCGGGCGATGGCCCGGGCCGCCGGTGCGCTCAGTGGTCCGCGGGATCCGCGGTGGCGATGTGCTCCAGATGGCGCTTGATGGAGCGCTGGATCTCCAGCTCGGCCTCCACCCGGCCCACCCAGTTGGCGCCTTCGACGGACTTGCCGGGTTCTAGATCTTTGTAGACCTCGAAGAAATGCTGGATCTCCAGACGGTCGAACTCCGGAACGTGATGAATGTCCCGGATGTGTTCCATGCGCGGGTCGGTGGCGGGCACGCAGAGGACCTTGTCGTCGCCGCCCTTCTCGTCGGTCATACGGAACATCCCGACCGCGCGGCAGCTGATCAGGCATCCGGGGAAAGTGGGCTCCTGCAGGAGCACCAGCGCGTCCAGCGGGTCGCCGTCCTCACCCAGGGTCTCCTCGATGAAGCCGTAGTCGGCGGGGTACTGCGTGGAGGTGAAGAGCAGGCGGTCCAGCCGGATCCGTCCCGTCTTGTGATCCACCTCGTACTTGTTGCGTTGCCCTTTCGGGATCTCAACGACAACGTCGAACTCCACCGCGGTTCCTCCGCTCACGCCCACCCGGCACTCCCGGATGGGCATTAATGTCTCGTAGGCGTATATCCAGGATGACGCATGCGGGAAAGAGGTCGGTGACGTGGTGCGCCGTGAACGCTTGGTTGCCGTGGCGACGCTCGCCGCGCTGCAAGTGTTCGTCGGTGCCGCCGGCGCCCACCTGCTGGCGGGCGGCGGGCTCGACGCCGCGACGGCGCGTCCCCCGGTCGCGGCCGCCTCCCCGACACCCACTCCCGTGCCCATTGTGACGGCCGGGCCGGTGCTCGTGACCGGCCCCCAGGGATCCGTCCCGGCCAAGGGCAGCCTCGCGGCCCGGCTCACCGAGGCGCTCGGGGACAGGGCGCTCGGCCCCAGCGTGGGCGCCGTCGTGGTGGACGTCGCCGGCGGCGACCGGCTGTTCGGCAGCCGGGCCGACAGCGGCCTCACGCCCGCGTCCACGACCAAGGTGGTGACGGCCGCCGCCGCGCTCACGTCGCTCGGCCCCGACACCCGGATGGCCACCCGGGTCGTGCTGGGCAAGGGCCGCTCGATCGTCCTGGTCGGCGGCGGCGACGTGATGCTGGCCGGGCCGGGGTCCGGCAAACCCGGCACCTACCCCAGGCCCGCCACGCTGGCCACCCTGGCGGCCCGCACGGCGAAGGCCCTCAAGGAGCAGAAGGTGACATCGGTCACCCTCGGCTACGACGACTCGCTCTTCTCCGGGCCGCGCACCGCCACCGGCTGGAAGCCCGGGTACATCCCCGAGGGCAGCGTCGCCCCGGTGTCCGCGCTCACCATGGACGAGGGCCGGACCGACCCGGACCGGGACGCGCGGTACGCCGACCCGGCCCGTTCGACGGCCGAGGCGTTCCGCGTCCTGCTCGGCAAGTACGGGATCAAGGCGGCCAGGTCGGTGGACCGCGCGCGGGCGCCGTCCGGCGCGGCGGAGGTCGCCCGGGTGGAGTCCGCCCCGGTGTACGAGCTGGTCGAGCACATGCTCACCGTGAGCGACAACGATCTCGCCGAGGCGCTCGCCCACCAGGTCGCGATCAAGGAGGGCCGGCCGGGCAGCTTCGCCGGGGGCGCGCAGGCCGTCCAGGGTGTGCTGAAGAAGCTCGGCGCCGCCCAGGGCGTGGTCGTGTACGACGGGAGCGGGCTGTCCACCCGCAACCGCATCACCCCCGCGGCGCTCGCCCGGCTGGTGTCCCTGGCCGCCTCCCCGGGCCACCCGCGCCTGCGGTCACTGCTCAGCGGGCTGCCGGTGGCCGGCTTCACCGGCACCCTGGACAACCGGTACGGGCGATCGGACACGCGGCAGGGTGCGGGCATGGTGCGCGCCAAAACGGGCACTTTGAACGGAGTGAACACACTCACCGGCCTTGCCAGGACCGCCGAAGGACGGCTGGTCGCCTTCGCCTTCATGGCCGACGAGGTGGCCGATCCGGCGGGCGCGATGGCCGCGCTGGACCGATTGGCCACGCTCGTGTCCCGATGCGGCTGCTCGTGAAGGCGCCGCGCGACGTACGGTGGTGAACATGCAGGTGATCGACTGGGATCTGGCCGTCGCGACCGGTGTCCGTCTAGTGCGCCCCGGGCCTCAAGTGAGCCGAGAGGAGGCCAGGCAAGCCGTCAACGAGCTCAGGCGGCTGTCCCGCGAGGCTGAGGGGCATGTCCAGGAGTTCGCGCGCATCAACGGCGCCGCGGCTCCCGTCGAGGCCACCGTCGTCGACCGTCCCGGCTGGATCCGGGCCAACGTCGACGGCTTCCGCGTCGTGCTGGAGCCGCTGACCGAGCGGATGAACTCCCGCCGGTCGCAGATCCCCGCCATCGTGGGCGCGGTCGGCTCCCGGGTGACCGGCGTCGAGGTGGGTGCCGTCCTGGCGTTCCTCGCCGCCCGCGTGCTCGGCCAGTACGAGCTGTTCCTGCCACCCGACCCCAACGGCCAGGCCCCCACGGGCCGGCTCACGCTGGTCGCCCCCAACATCGTCCACACCGAGCGCGAGCTCGGCGTGAACCCCCGTGACTTCCGCCTGTGGGTCTGCCTTCACGAAGAGACCCACCGCGTCCAGTTCACCGGCGTCCCCTGGCTCCGCGAGTACGTCCGCGCCCAGATGACCGAATTCCTCCTGGCCTCCGACCTCGATCTGGGCACCATGCTCGACCGCCTCCGCGCCGCCTCCGACGCCG
Organism: Sphaerisporangium aureirubrum; assembly: GCF_042658925.1. Classification (NCBI taxonomy): domain Bacteria; kingdom Bacillati; phylum Actinomycetota; class Actinomycetes; order Streptosporangiales; family Streptosporangiaceae; genus Sphaerisporangium; species Sphaerisporangium aureirubrum. Next base: position 27,426 of record NZ_JBHSRF010000028.1, on the reverse strand, counting down.
TGGCCGACGCCATCAAGGGCGGCGAGGGCAACCTGATCGACGCCATCCAGACCCCGGAGCAAAAAGAGATCCTCGCCCGCCTGACCGCCGTGATGACCCTGGTGGAAGGCCACGGCGACTACGTGATGGACGCCGTGGGCCCCACGGTCGTCCCCTCGGTCGCCGAGATCCGCTCCAAGTTCCAGCACCGCCGCGAAGGCGGCTCCCGCTTCGACCGCACCCTCCGCCGCCTACTAGGCGTAGACCTCAAAATGAAGCAATACGCCGAGGGCTCCGCCTTCGTCCGCGAGGTAGTGGCCGAAGCAGGCATAGACGGCTTCAACCAGGTCTGGACCTCCCCCCAAACCCTCCCCACCCAGCTCGAAATAGCCACCCCCTCCACCTGGATCTCCCGAGTCCTCCACCCCAAACAACTCCCCACCGTAAACGGCCAAGCCTGACCATCCCGCCGCGCGGCGGGGCACCCGCCGTATGGCAGGACATCCGCCGTATGGCAGGACATCCGCCGTACGGCAGGACACCCGCCGTACGGCAGGACACCCGCCGTACGGCAGGACACCCGCCGTGTACGTCCGGGTCCCCGTCGCCCTGTGCGGTTGTGTTCCCGGCGCCGCGACGGCGGGACGTTGTACGGCGAAATCGGCGCCGCCGTACGGCGGACAACCCGCGTTGTGTACGGCGCCACTGAAATGGTCCTTGCCAGGGGCGCGCTTCGCGCGGAAGCCGCAAGGGCTGTGCTCATGCGGGGGACACCCCCGCACCCCCGGGCCTGCCGGGCTCATAGTTGCTCCACCGCGGCACGTTCCGGTCCATGCCCGGGCCATGCCTGCTCTTGCGGTTTTCGCGTGGACCGCGTCCTTCGCGAGGACCATTCACCCCCGGCGTCGTACACGCCGGGTTGTCCGCCGCAAGACGGCGCCGACTTCGCCGTACCGCTTCCCGCCGTCGCGGCGCCGATCGAAGACACAGCCGGCAGCGGTGGACAGTTGGACGCCGACGGAGTACGGCACAGCCCGATCATCGGCTTCGCCGTACTGTGCCCCGCCGCCTCGGCGCCGCAGAGCGCTCGTCACGGGATGCCGCGTACGCGCCGGCAGGGGGAGCGCGGGGTTGGGCAGGCGGCGTGTGCCCCGCCGCCTGGTGACGTCCCGCCAGGTGGTGTGATTTCCGAGGCCGTGATCATGAACGCGCCGCCCTAGGCGCCAGGTGGCGGGCCATCGACACCCTTCACGAAGATCCCCAGGAGTTACACCACTTCGGGGGACGTCACCCGCCGCCTCGGCGCCGCAGAGCGCTCGTCATGGGATGCCGCGTACGCGCTGGCAGGGGGAGCGCGGGGTTGGGCAGGCGGCGTGTGCCCCGCCGCGTCGGCGCCGGAAAGCGCTCGTCATGGGATGGCGCGTGTGCGCCGACAGAGGGAGCGCGGGGTTGGGTGGGCGGCGCTCGTACCGCCGCGTCGGCGCTGGATAGCGCTCGTCACGGGATGCGGCGTGTGCGCGGGCGGAGGGGGGCGGGGTTGGGTGGGCGGTGGTGGCCAAGCTTGTGAACGACAAGGGGTGGGCCAAGATCACCCCAACCCGAGTAGGTTTCCCAGTCCATTCACGACCAGCCAACGGCGGTCCCCGACCAGACACCTACATGGAACGGCCGGCCAGAAGACACGCCGGGCCGGGCGCCGTACGGCGGCGATGGGTTCGCCGTACAACGTCCCGCCGTCGCGGCGCCGATGTACGAAACCCTCATGGGGTGGCGGGAACCGGGTGAAGTCGGGGTCGTCGTATGGCGGGTGGGCGGTGGCTTGGGGGGTGGGTGGCAGGACACTGGGGGGATGGGACCGCATCCCGCAGTCGCGGAGATTCGACGGGCTGTACGGCTGGCGCTTGACGGGGTGCCGCGAGATGCCCTTGTGCTCGTCGCGTGCAGTGGCGGGGGTGACTCGCTCGCGCTGGCGGCGTGTCTTGGGTTCGTGGCGCCGCGGATGGGGGTGCGAGGCGGGCTGCTGAGTGTGGACCATGGGTTGCAGGAAGGGTCGGCGGAACGGGCACGGCAGGTCGCGGAGCTGGGCGACAGGCTGGGGTTGGCGCCGGCCGAGGTGCTCACCGTGGTGGTCGGGGGGGAGGGGGGGCCGGAGGCGGCGGCGAGGAGTGCCAGGTATGGGGCCCTCGACGAGGCGGCGGAGAGGCTCGGGGCCCATGTGGTGTTGCTGGGGCACACCTTGAACGATCAGGCGGAGACCGTGCTGATGCGGCTGGCCAGGGGGAGTGGGACGAGGTCCCTGGCGGGGATGCCCGCTGGGTTCGGGGTCTACCGGCGGCCCCTGCTGAAGATCACGCGAGAGGCCACCAGGGCCGCGTGTGACGCGCTGGGGCTCAAGCCTTGGGACGATCCCCACAACGAGGACCCCGCGTACACCCGCGTGCGGGTCAGGCATGACGTGCTTCCGGCCATGGAGCAGGCCCTGGGACCAGGGGTCACCGAGGCGCTGGCGCGGACGGCGGGGTTGTGCCGGGACGACGCGGACGCGCTGGACGTCTGGGCGGACGAGGTCTACGCGCAGGTGCGCGAGCTGGGGGAGGGGCTGCGGGTGGAGACGCTGCGGGACCTGCCCGCGGCGATCCGCAGGAGGGTGATCCTCCGGGCGGCGCTGGCGGCGGGGGCGGCGGCGTCCGCGCTGGGGGCCGTGCACGTCGAGCAGGTCGAGCGGCTGGTCACCGAGTGGAGGGGGCAGCGGCTGGTGGAGCTACCCGGGGGGGTCGGGGTGGTCAGGCGGTATGGCACCCTGATATTCGCCAGCACCGTCTCGTGAAGGAAAACCCCTGGTGGACGCAGCCGACATGGGCATGGACCTCGAAAAGGTCCTCATCTCCGAGGAAGAACTCCAGACGAAGATCAAGGAGCTCGCCGGGAAGATCGACGCGGACTACGCGGGCAAGAACCTCCTGATCGTCGGTGTCCTCAAGGGCGCGGTCATGATCATGGCGGATCTGGCCCGTTCACTGCACATCGAGGTGCAGATGGACTGGATGGCCGTGTCGTCGTACGGCGCGGGCACCAAGTCCTCGGGCGTGGTGCGCACGCTCAAGGACCTCGACACCGACATCGCCGACCGCCACGTCCTGGTCGTGGAGGACATCATCGACTCGGGCCTGACCCTGTCGTGGTTGATCCACAACCTGGAGTCGCGCCGCCCCGCCTCCGTGGAGATCTGCACCCTGCTCCGCAAGCCGGAAGCGGTAAAGGTGCCAATCGATGTGAAATATGTGGGTTTCGACATCCCCAACGAATTCGTGATCGGGTACGGCCTCGACTACGCCGAGCGGTTCCGCAATCTTCCCTTCATCGGCACCCTGGCCCGTCATGTCTACAGCCCGGAGTAAGCCCTGAGCGAAGCGAGCATTCGCCAACTGGGGCGATGCTCCGTTTTTCCGGCTCCTCGTGGGGAACACCGGACCGCCTGGCGTACGTTGGTAGGACAAAGCCGGTGTCGCCGGTGCAGTGACCCTGCGCCGCGGCCCGGTGTACCTTCTGATCTCGCAGGGAGCTGCCGCTCTCTGGGATTTCGAAAGGGAGCGGTTAGGGATGCCGCGACCCCCGGGTTCGCCCGGGGCCAGGCCTTGCTGAGGGAAGGGACGGGCCCGCAGGGGTTCCGCATCGGATGGATCTCAAGCGATTTACACGTGGGCCACTGCTGTGGATCCTGGGCATCGTCGTGCTGCTCCTCCTGGCCTCCACATTCTGGAGCGGCAACAGCAACTACGCCCAGAGGGACACTTCGTTCGTCATCAGCCAGATCCAGAAGGGCACCGTCGACAACGCGGTCATCGTCGACAAGGACCAGCGGATCGAGATCAAGACGAAGACGAAGATCGACGGCGAGGACCGCTTCTACGCCTATTGGGTGCAGGGCCAGGGTGTCGAGCTGCAGAAGCAGCTCCAGTCCCAGGCCGACGCCGGCAAGCTCCCCGGCGGCTACAAGGTCACCGTGCCGACCGAGAACTTCCTGGTCGGGCTGCTGGTCAGCTTCCTGCCGATCGTGGTCATCGTCCTGATCTTCCTGTTCATCATGAACCAGATGCAGGGCGGCGGCTCCCGGGTCATGAACTTCGGGAAGTCCCGGGCCAAGCTGATCACCAAGGACACGCCGAAGACCACCTTCGCCGACGTCGCGGGGGCCGACGAGGCCATCGAGGAGCTCCAGGAGATCAAGGAGTTCCTCCAGGCGCCGGCCAAGTTCCAGGCGATCGGCGCCAAGATCCCCAAGGGCGTGCTGCTGTACGGCCCGCCCGGCACCGGCAAGACCCTGCTGGCCCGCGCCGTCGCGGGTGAGGCGGGCGTGCCGTTCTACTCCATCTCCGGTTCCGACTTCGTCGAGATGTTCGTCGGCGTCGGCGCCTCCCGGGTCCGCGACCTGTTCGAGCAGGCCAAGGCGAACGCCCCGGCGATCATCTTCATCGACGAGATCGACGCCGTCGGCCGGCACCGCGGCGCCGGGCTCGGCGGCGGCCACGACGAGCGCGAGCAGACCCTCAACCAGCTGCTGGTCGAGATGGACGGCTTCGACGTCAAGGGCGGCGTGATCCTCATCGCGGCCACCAACCGGCCCGACATCCTGGACCCCGCGCTGCTGCGGCCGGGTCGTTTCGACCGCCAGGTGGTCATCGACCGCCCGGACCTCGAGGGCCGCAAGGGCATCCTGCGGGTGCACGCCCGCGGCAAGCCGTTCGCGCAGGACGTCGACCTCGACGTCATCGCGCGCCGCACCCCCGGGTTCACCGGCGCCGACCTCGCCAACGTCATCAACGAGGCCGCGCTGCTCACGGCCCGGCAGGACGAGAAGCTCATCACGATGAGCACCCTCGAAGAGTCCATCGACCGCGTGATGGCCGGGCCCGAGCGCAAGAGCCGGGTCATGTCCGACCAGGAAAAGAAGATCATCGCGTACCACGAGGGCGGCCACGCGCTGGTCGCGCACGCCCTCCCGAACTCCGACCCGGTCCACAAGATCACCATCTTGTCCCGTGGCCGGGCGCTCGGCTACACGATGACCCTCCCCATGGAGGACAAGTTCCTCGCCACCCGGTCGGAGATGATGGACCAGCTCGCGATGCTGCTCGGCGGGCGCACCGCCGAGGAGCTGGTGTTCCACGAGCCGACCACCGGCGCGGCGAACGACATCGAGAAGGCCACCACGATCGCCCGCCGCATGGTCACCGAGTACGGCATGAGCGAGCACCTCGGCGCCCGCAAGTTCGGCACCGGCAACAGCGAGGTCTTCCTCGGTCGTGACATGGGCCACGAGCGCGACTACTCCGAGAAGATCGCCTCCACGATCGACGAAGAGGTCCGCCGCCTGATCGAGGCCGCGCACGACCAGGCGTGGGAGATCCTCGTCCAGTACCGCGACGTGCTCGACAACCTCGTGCTCCAGCTCATGGACATCGAGACGCTGTCCCGCGACCAGGTGCTGGAGATCTTCGCCCCGGTGGTCGTCCGCGAGAAGCGCCCGTCGTACTCCGGGTACGGCAAGCGGCTCCCGTCCGACCGGCCGCCCATCCTCACTCCGAGGGAGCTGGCGGGCAACGGCAAGAGCGCCATCCAGGCGGCGACCCCCCTCCATCCGGGCGGGCTGCTGAGCGGTAACGACCGTTCGGGCCCGCAGGACGAGGTCTGACGCGTGAGCGAGCCGCTCAAGGTCGACTCCGAGCGGATCGAGAAGGCCGTCCGCGAGATTCTCATCGCCATCGGTGAGAATCCCGACCGGGACGGCCTTCTCGACACCCCCGCCCGGGTGGCCCGCGCCTACGCCGAGCAGTTCGCCGGTCTCGGCCAGACACCCGAGGACGTCCTGACGACGATCTTCGACGCCGACCACGACGAGATGGTGCTCGTGAAGGACATCGAGGTGTTCTCCACCTGCGAGCACCACCTGGTGCCGTTCCACGGCGTGGCCCACGTCGGCTACGTGCCGAACGAAAAAGGGCAGATAACCGGCCTGTCCAAGCTGGCCAGGCTGGTGGACGTCTACGCCAGGCGCCCGCAGGTCCAGGAGCGCATGACGTCGCAGATCGCCGACGCGCTGATGGGCGTGCTGGCGCCGCGCGGGGTGATCGTCGTGATCGAGGCCGAGCACCTGTGCATGACCATGCGCGGGGTGCGCAAGCCCGGCGCCAAGACCATCACCTCTGCGGTCCGCGGCGACTTCCGCGACAGCGAGAAGACCCGCGCCGAGGCCATGGCTCTGATCCTCGGCCGCCGCTGACCCGGCGGTCACCGTACGACGGCCCCACCACCCCCCGCCCCGGCGCCGCACGACCGGCGCCCCGGACGGGGCGTGGTGCGCGCCGATTCGTTATCCACAAGGCGGACCCACGGCGTGGTTCGCCCTCGGGAACCACCTAGGCTGGACGCCATGACCACATGGACGGTGCCTGGGCTGCCCGAGCGAGGGCGCTGCCTCGTCATGGGCGTGGTCAACGTCACCCCCGACTCCTTCTCCGACGGCGGCGAGTGGTTCGACCCCGAGGTCGCGGTGCGCCACGGCCTCGACCTGGTCGAACAGGGCGCCGACATCGTCGACGTGGGCGGCGAGTCCACCCGCCCGGGCGCCGCCCGGGTGTCCCTGCCCGAGGAGCTGCGCCGGGTCGAGCCGGTGATCCGCGCCCTCGTCCAGGAGGGTGTGACCGTCAGCGTCGACACCATGCGCGCCGAGGTCGCCGAGGCCGCCGTGGGCGCGGGCGCCGCGCTCGTCAACGACGTCAGCGGGGGCCTGGCCGACCCGGCGATGCCCCGCGTGGTCGCCGCCGCCGGCGTTCCGTACGTCGTGATGCACTGGCGCGGCCACAGCCAGGACATGGAGGCCCGCGCCGTCTACGCCGACGTCGTCACCGAGGTCTCCGAAGAGCTACGCAAACGGGTCGACTCGGTACTCGCCGAGGGCGTCGCCGAGCAGCAGATCATCCTGGACCCCGGGCTGGGCTTCGCCAAGCGCCCCGAGCACAACTGGACACTGCTCGCCGCGCTAGGCAGGCTGAACGAACTCGGCCACCCCGTCATCGTCGGCGCCTCCCGCAAGCGCTTCCTCGGCAGGCTGCTGGCCGGCCCGGACGGCGCCCCGAGGCCGTTCAGCGGCTGCGACGACGCCACACTCGCGGTGACCGCGCTGGCCGCCCACGCCGGGGCCTGGTGCGTGCGCGTCCATCACGTGCGGCCGAACGCCGACGCGGTGCGGGTCGCCGCCGCCTGGCACACCGGGGAGGGAGCCCGATGAGCGCCACCGCTGCCGAGATCGAGAAGCTCAACGAGGCGTTCTACACCTCGATCGAGAGCGGCGACCTCGACAAGATGACCGACATCTGGGCCGAGGACCAAACGGGCCGGGTGGCGATGTGCGTGCACCCCGGCTGGCCCATGCTCACCGGCCGGGCCGAGGTGCTGCGCTCCTGGGCGCTGATCATGGCCAACACGCCGTACATCCAGTTCGTGCTGACCGACGTGCGCACGACCGTCCTGGGCGACGTCGCCGTGGTCACCTGCGCCGAGAACATCCTGACCGCCGCCGACACCGAGGACGCCACCTTCGCGGCGGGCCGCGTGGTGGCCACCAACACCTTCGTCCGCACCCCCGCCGGCTGGAAGCTCTGGTTCCACCACGGATCCCCGGTCCTGCAGGGTGACGACGACGAGGAGGAGTCAGAGGAATGACCCGGGGGACGAGCGCCGACACCGTGCGGCTGGCGGGGCTCAGGGCCCGGGGAAGGCACGGTTGCCTGCCTGCCGAGCGCGAACTCGGGCAGGAGTTCGTGGTGGACGTCACGCTGTTCCTGGACACCGCGCCCGCGGCGGTGAGCGACGACCTCGCCAAGACCGTCGACTACGGCGAGCTGGCCGTGCGGCTGGCCCGCATCGTCGAGGGCGAGCCGGTGAACCTCATCGAGACCCTGGCGCACCGCCTGGCGGCGGCCTGCCTCGCCGACGAGCTCGTCGACGAGGTCGAGGTCGCCGTGCACAAGCCCGCCGCGCCGGTCCCTGTCCCGTTCGGCGACGTCATCGTGACTGTGAGGAGGAGGCGGGAATGAAGGTCGTGCTGGCGCTCGGCAGCAACGTCGGTCACCGTTTCGAGACCCTGCAGGGCGCCGTCGACGCGTTGTTCGACGCGCCCGGCCTCGATTTCGTGGCGGTGTCCCCGGTGTACGAGACCGAGCCGGTGGGCGGTCCGCCCGATCAGCGCAACTACTTCAACGCCGTGGTCGTCGGCCGCACGATGACGCTCGGCCCGCGGGCGATCCTGGAGCGGTCGCTCAGCGTGGAGAGCGCCTTCGGCCGGGTGCGCGAGGAGCCGTGGGGCCCCCGCACCCTCGACGTCGACGTGATCATGGTTGGCGATCTGATGTCGGACGATCCCGAGCTCACCCTGCCGCATCCCCTGGCGCACGAGCGCGCGTTCGTCCTGGTGCCGTGGGCCCAGATCGATCGCGAGGCGGTGCTCCCCGGCCGCGGTTCGGTGGCCGGCATGCTGAGCGGCCTGGACCAGAAGGGCGTGTGGTTGCGCCCCGACCTGGCGCTGCAACCCCCGGACTGACCCGGCCGTCCCCGCCGGGCGCCGTCACGGCGCCCGGCGGTGTGACGACAGAGACCGGGGTGACAAGAGAGAGGAGGGGCGGGTGACACCGAGCCGTCCCGGCGTGCTCGTCCTGCTGCTGGCCATCGTCGCCGCCCTGACCTGGGTGGTCCTGCAGCAGGTCTACTCCGACCTGCCCACCGTCCCGTGGACGGCCATCCCCACCGTGCTGCTGCTGGCGCTCGGCGAGGCGTTCAGCGGGTACATGACCCGGGCGCGCATCAGGCGCGACCCCGGCACCAAACCCGTGGAGCCGCTCGCCGTGGCGAGGCTCGCGGCCCTGGCCAAGGCGTCCGCGCACGTCGGCGCGGTGTGCGCCGGCATCTTCGCGGGCTTCGTCCTGCACGTCCTGCCGCTGCTGGACCAGGACACCCCGCGCCGCGACTTCTTCCTGGCCGGCGGCTCGCTGGTCGCCTGCGTGGTGCTCGTCTGCGCCGCCCTGTTCCTGGAGCACTGCTGCCGGGTGCCGAAGACGCCCGACGACGAGCCGCGTCCCTGACCCCGGACGAGACGCGGGGGCCCGGCGCCGGCCGGGCCCCCGCGCATGGAGCCACCCTGATCTTCACCCTGTCCCTTCACGCACGGGGTGTTCTGCACCGGAGCGCGGCGATTAAACGCCCCGCCGGAAATTCTTTCGGACAGTCCTTCGGCGGGTCATTTGTCGATGTCCCCGACCACGAAGAACATCGAGCCGAGGATCGCCACCATGTCGGCGATCAGGTTGCCGGGCAGCATCTCCCGCAGCACCTGCACGTTGTTGTACGACGCGCTGCGCAGCTTGAGCCGCCACGGTGTCTTCTCGCCCCGGGACACCAGGTAGTAGCCGTTCAGCCCGAGCGGCGACTCGGTCCAGGCGTAGGTGTGGCCCTCGGGCACCTTCAGCACCTTGGGCAGCCGCTGGTTGATCGGCCCCTGCGGCAGCTCGCGCAGCCGCGCGACGCACGCGTCGGCGAGGTCCAGCGACACCTTGGCCTGTTCGAGCAGCACCTCGAAGCGTGAGTGGCAGTCGCCCGCCGACCGGGTGATCACCTTGACGGGAAGCTCGTCGTAGGCGAGGTACGGCTCGTCGCGGCGCAGGTCGAGGTCCACGCCGGAGGCGCGGGCGATGGGGCCGCTGACGCCGTACTGCAGGATCGTGGCCTGGTCCAGCACGCCGACGCCGCGGGTGCGGGCCACGAAGATCTCGTTGCCGTGGATCAGCCGCTCGATGTCCGGCAGCCGTCGCCGCACCTCGGCCACCGCGTGGGTGGTCCGGTCCAGCCAGCCTTCCGGCAGGTCCTCCTTCAGGCCGCCGACCCGGTTGAACATGTAGTGCATGCGCCCGCCGGAGATCTCCTCCATGACGGCCTGCAACGTCTCCCGCTCGCGGAACGCGTAGAACACCGGCGTGATCGCGCCGAGCTCCAGGGGATAGGACCCGAGGAACATCAGGTGGTTGAGGACGCGGTTCAGCTCGGCGAGCAGGGTGCGGGCCCACACCGCGCGGATCGGAACCTCCATGCCGAGCATGCGCTCCACGGCGAGCACCACGCCGAGCTCGTTGGCGAACGCCGACAGCCAGTCGTGCCGGTTGGCGAGCACGATGATCTGGCGGTAGTCGCGCACCTCGAACAGCTTCTCCGCGCCGCGGTGCATGTAGCCGATGATCGGCTCGGCCGCGGCGATGCGTTCGCCGTCCACGATGAGCCGCAGGCGCAGCACGCCGTGCGTCGACGGGTGCTGGGGCCCGATGTTGAGGATCATGTCCTCGGTCGCGAGCTCCTTGGCCCCGGTGCCGAGACCCACGACGCGTTCGGTGCGGGGAGCGGCTCCGGCGGGAGGTTCCGTCATACCCTCATGCTGTCACGTCAGCGCCGGGAGACAAGATCCGAGAGCGCCGTGAGCAGCCGGTCGACGTGCTCGGCGGTCGTGCCGGCCCCGATGGACGCCCGTACCGCGCCGGACTCGCCGCAGGGCCCGGTGCCGCCGAGCAGGTGCCCGACCAGGGGATGCGCGCAGAATCTGCCGTCCCGGACGCCGATGCCGTACTCCGCCGACAGCGCCTCGGCCACCTCGCGGGCGGTCCAGCCCTCGACGATGAATGAAACGATGCCGACGCGCGGGTGGTCCGGCCCCCACAGCGACAGCTCGCGCACGCCCTCGATCCGCGCCAGCCCCGCGCGAAGCACGCCGAGCAGGCGCTCCTCGTGCGCGATCAGCGTCGTCCAGCCGGTGGCGGTGAGCGCGTCGCAGGCCGCGGCCAGCGCGATCGCGCCGAGGACGTTCGGGGTGCCCGCCTCGTGCCGCTGCTCGGGGTCGGCGCTCCACTCGGTGTCCACCACGCCCGGCGCGCCCACGGTCACCGCGGCGGACGCCCCGCCGCCGCGCAGGTACGGCTCGGCGGCCGAAAGCCAGTCGGGGCGACCGATCAGCGCGCCCGCGCCGAACGGGGCGTAAAGCTTGTGCCCGGAGAACGCCACGTAGTCCAGGTCCAGCGCGGTGATGTTGAGCGGCCGGTGCGGGACGAGCTGGGCGGCGTCCACGAAGATCCGCGCCCCGTGCCGGTGCGCGATGTGCGCGAGCGCCGCGATCGGCCACAGCTCGCCGGTGACGTTGGACGCGGCCGTGACGACCAGGAGCTTGGGCCCGTCGATGGCGGCCAGCGCCTCGTCGGCCGCCCTGATCGCCGTGCCGGGGAACTCCGGGGCCGGCAGCCGCACCGGCTCGCCCCATGGCAGCAGCGCCGCGTGGTGCTCGGTGTCGAAGACGACCACCGTGGTGCCCTCGGGCAGTGAGCGGGCCAGAAGATTGGCCGCGTCGGTGGTGTTGCGCGTGAACACCACCGCGTCCCCGGCCCGGGCGCCCGCGAAGGCCCGCACCGTGTGCCGGGCCTGCTCGTACCGCGTGGTGGTGAGCTGTGAGGCGTACCCCGCGCCCCGGTGGACGCTGGAGTAGGCGGGGAGCGCCGCGGCGACCGCGTCGTTCACCGCCACCAGACACGGCGCGCTGGCCGCGTTGTCGAGGTTGGCGTACCGCACCAGCCGCCCGCCCTTGACCGGCACTTCCAGGTCGGCCCCCAGCACCGGCGGCACCGCTCTGTGGGGGGTCTGCTCGGGAACCGCGGCGTTTCGCACGGTGGCGGTGTGGCTCGCCGGACGGGCGACGGGAGCGGAATTCAAGACGGTGATCGACAACGCCGGCCTCCTGGAGGTCATGGGACCCCGGTCAGGCGTTGAACTCCCGGAGCCCGCGCTTGCCCGGCGCCCATCGCGCCGGACCTGGTCCTCACCCGGGGCACCCCGCCGCGAGCGCGAGGGTTGCCGGCCAGCAAGCCGGGGCTTGGTGCTGGCACTCATGACCTACGGCGACTATAACCGAGCCCCCCGCCGTCCCCGCAACCCCGGTTCCCCCCTACGGCGTGCCGCGCGCCACCCCGCCCCGCCGCCCGGAGTTCCGGCGAATCATCACGGTTCGGCGTTGGTCGCCGTCCGCCGGGGGCCGAGGCGAACTCTTGGGGCTGGTCGTGCGTTTAGCAATCAATGTCCGCGTCAAGCCGGGTGATGGTGGCCGGTCGTACTAGGAGGCGTGATGGATTGGGTGGCCGACCCGGGGATCTGGATCGGGTTTCTGACCTTGGTCGCGCTGGAGATCGTGCTCGGGATCGACAACATCGTGTTCATCTCGATCCTCTCCGGCAAGCTGCCCCCTGAGCAGCGGGACCGGGCGCGCAAGCTCGGGCTCGCGCTGGCGTTGATCACGCGGCTGGCGCTGCTGCTCGCGCTGTCCTGGGTGGTGCGGCTGACCGATCCGCTGTTCGACGTGTTCGGGCACGGGATATCCGGGCGGGACCTGATATTGCTCTTCGGCGGGCTCTTCCTGCTGGGCAAGAGCGCCTACGAGATCAGCGACAGCCTGGAGGGCGGCCACGGCGAGTCCGGCGGGCGCGCCGCCGCGTCCTTCGTGTCGGTGATCGTGCAGATCATGCTGCTGGACATCGTGTTCTCGCTGGACTCGGTGATCACCGCGGTCGGCATGGTGGACGAGATCGGCGTCATGATCGCCGCGGTGATCGTCGCGGTCGCGGTCATGCTGGTCGCCTCCGGCCCGATCAGCCGCTTCGTGGAGAGCCATCCGAGCATCAAGATGCTGGCCCTGTCCTTCCTGGTGCTGATCGGCGTGATGCTCATCGCGGAGGGCTTCGACCAGCACATCCCGAAGGGCTACATCTACTTCGCGATGGCCTTCTCGCTGGGGGTGGAGCTGCTGAACATCCGGATGCGCCGCAGGTCCCGCGCCGCCGCGGAGGCGGCACCGTCCGGGGAGGCCGAGCCGGGTACGGCGCCACCGGCCTGAGACCCGCGGGTCCGAAAGCCCCACCCGGCGCTGGGTGGAAAATCCCAACTACCATGACTTAGTGCGCTTTGATCCATGGAATCCGGAGTTCGTGGCCCATCCCTACGACGTGTACCGGGAGCTCCGCGAGACCGAGCCGGTGCGCTTCTTCGAGCCCACCGGCCAGTGGCTCGTGGCCCGGCACCGGGACGTCAACGCGGCGCTTCGCGACCGGCGGCTCGGCCGTTCGTACCTGCACCGCGCCACGCACGAGGAGTTCGGCAGGGAGCCCGAGCCGGACTTCCAGGAGCCGTTCTGGCGGGTGACCAGGGCCGGGATGCTGGACGTCGAGCCGCCCGTGCACACCCGGCTGCGCCGCCTGGTCTCCAAGGCGTTCACGCCGCGCATGGTGGAGGAGCTGCGCCCCAGCGTGCGGCGGATCGCCCGCGAGCTGGTGGACGGCTTCGTCGAGCGCGGCGGCGGCGACCTGATCGCCGAGGTCGCCGAGCCGCTGCCGGTGACCGTGATCGCCGAGATGCTCGGGGTCCCCGAGGCCGACCGGCACCTGCTGCGGCCCTGGTCGGCGGACATCTGCGGCATGTACGAGCTGAACCCCTCGCTGGAGGCGCAGCACACGGCCGTGCGCGCCGCGTCGGAGTTCTCCGAGTACCTGCGCGAGCTGGCCGGGTACCGCCGCAGGCACCCCGGGAACGACCTGATCAGCGCGCTGGCGAGGGTCGCGGACGAGGGCGACACGCTCACCGAGGACGAGCTCGTCGGCACCTGCGTGCTGCTGCTCAACGCCGGCCACGAGGCGACGGTGAACGTCACCGGCAACGGCTGGTGGTCCCTGTTCCGCAACCCCGCCGAGCTGGACCGGTTGCGCGCCGACCCGTCCCTGCTGCCGGCGGCCGTCGAGGAACTGATGCGTTACGACACGCCGCTGCAGATGTTCGAGCGCTGGGTCCTGGAGGACGTCACCATCGGCGGCGTGGACATCCCCAAAGGCGTGGAGGTGGCGTTGCTGTTCGGCTCGGCCAACCGCGACCCGGACGTCTTCGACGACCCCGACCGCCTGGACGTCGGCCGCCCGGACAACCCGCACGTCTCGTTCGGCGCGGGCATCCACTTCTGCCTGGGCGCCCCCCTGGCCCGGGTCGAGCTGATCGAGTCGTTCTCGGCCCTGCTGGAGGCGGCGCCCGCGCTGCGCCTGGTCGAGGAGCCGTCCTGGAAGCCGAACTACGTCATCCGGGGCCTCGAGTCCCTCAAGGTGGCCACCCGCTGAGCGCCGGGGAGGTCGCCTGGGCGAGCCACCCGAAGCCGCCGAGGCCGCCCGGGGCGATCAGCTCGGCCTCCCTGGACGCGCGGGCGAGGGCGCGCAGATACCCTCCGGGATCGGCGCTCGCGACGGTGAGTGAGGGACGGTCTCCGGTGACGCCGAGGGCCCGCAGGGCGTCGCGCTGAGTGGTCAGGGTTGTGGATATCGCGCCGGCCCGTTCGCCTGCCGCCGCGCAGGCGTCCAGCGCGACGTGTGCCGTGATATCGCAGGACCCGTCGGGTATGGCGGGCACGCAGGACCCGTCACGGTATGCGGTCAGGGTGCCGTAGGGCGGGCGGTTATCCACAGGGTGTGCATAATCGGCGGCCACCGCGAGCCCTTCGGCGAGGCGGCCGACGACCGACGCCCACGCCTCGTCCCGCGGCCGGCCGATCTCGGCGCGCAGGCCGGTCGCCGGGAGCGGCCACCACCGCTCCAGCCACGCCAGGTCCGGCCCGCCGGGCCGATCACCGAGCCGTTCCGCGCCGGTCTCGGGGTCCACCAGCACCAGGCGGAGACCGTCCGCCGTCTGCTCGGCGACGTCCAAGGGGACGTTGTCCAGCCACTCGTTGGCGATCACCAGGCCGGTGATCCCCTCCGGCGCCTCGGCGGACCAGCGGACCGCCGCGTCCAGCCCCGGCGGCGGCGCGGCCAGGTCGACCGCGGTGACCCGCAGCCGTCCGGCCAGGCCGGGCTCCGCCCCGCGCAGCACCTGGGTCACCAGGGTCCCGTCCCCGGAGCCCATGTCGACCAGATCGAGGACGGCGGGACGGCCGAGCGCGGCGTCGACCCCGCCGAGCAGCCGCAGCACCGCGCCGGCGAACACCTCCGACGCGCTCACCGACGTGCGGAAGTGGCCGCGCGGGCGCTCCCGCAGGTAGAACCCCCGCGCGCCGTAGAGCGCGCCCTCCATGGCCTCCCGCCAGGTCACCCACACGGCACGGGACGTTACCAACGCCCGATCGCCGGTCGCGGCAGGCGCCGCCGTACCCTGGTCAACTGGGCCCGTCGTCGAACTGGAGAACCTGGACGTGATGGAGACAAGCGACCGCCCCGGGCGCCTGGCCATCGGGGTGCTCGGCGCCGGGCGGGTGGGATCCGCGCTCGGCGCGGCCCTCGCGCAGGCGGGGCACCGGGTCGTGGCCGCCGCCGGGGTCTCCGACGAGTCCCGCCGCCGCGCCGGGGATCGGCTCGGCGTCGGCCTGTACCGGCCGGACGACCTCATCGCCCGCTCCGAGCTCGTGCTGCTCACCGTGCCCGACGACGTGCTGCCCGGCCTGGTCGCCGGGCTCGCCGCCGCCGGGGTCGACCTGCGGGGCAAGATGCTCGTGCACACCAGCGGCGCGTACGGCCTCGGCGTGCTCGACCCCGCCACCGGCGCGGGCGCCCTGCCGTTCGCGCTGCACCCGGTGATGACCTTCACCGGCAGGGACGACGACCTGCGCAAGATCGCCGGGTGCTCCTTCGGGGTGACCGCGCCCGAGCCGCTGCGGCCGGTGGCCGAGGCCCTGGTGATCGAGATGGGCGGCGAGCCGGTCTGGGTCGCCGAGCAGGACCGCGCGATCTACCACGCCGCGCTGGCCGGCGCCGCCAACCACATGGTGACCCTGATCGCCGAGTCGCAGGAGATCCTGCGCAAGATCGGCGTGGAGCACCCGGGCCGCATGCTCGGCCCGCTGCTCGGCGCCGCCCTGGACAACGCCCTGCGCCTCGGCATCGCCGGCCTCACCGGGCCGGTGGTGCGCGGCGACGCGGGCACCGTGCGCAGGCACGTGGACGCGCTCATGGCCACCGCCCCGGAGGCCGCCGACGCCTACGTGGCCCTGGCCCGGCTCACCGCCGACCGGGCGCTGGCCGCGGGGCTGCTCAAACCGGAGGCCGCCGAGCGCCTCCTCGACGCGCTGGGAGGCAACCCGTGGACGTGATCGTCGCCGCGAACCGCGCCGAGCTGACCGCGGCCCGCGCCGCGCTGGGCGTCGGCGGGGGCGGGCACGCCGCGGAGGCCGAGCCGCGGCCGGGCGTGGCGCCGGGCACGCTGGCGCTGGTGCCGACGATGGGGGCGCTGCACGAGGGGCACCGCTCGCTGATCCGCCTGGCCCGCGAGCACGCCGAGCACGTCGCGGTGAGCATCTTCGTCAACCCGCTGCAGTTCGGCCCCACGGAGGACTTCTCGCGCTACCCGCGCACGCTGGAGACCGATCTGGAGGTGTGCGCGGCCGAGGGCGTCGCGCTGGTGTTCGCGCCCCCCGCCGCCGAGATGTACCTCCCGGACCGCCAGGTCGGCGTGTCCGCGGGGACCATGGGCACGATCGTGGAGGGCGCCTTCCGGCCGGGCCACTTCGACGGCGTGCTGACCGTCGTGCTGAAGCTGCTCAACCTGGTGCGGCCGGACACCGCCGTGTTCGGGCGCAAGGACGCCCAGCAGCTGGCGATGATCCGCCGCATGGTCGCCGACCTCGACGTGCCCGTGGAGATCGTGGGCGGCGCGACGGTCCGCGAGCCCGACGGCCTGGCGCTGTCCAGCCGCAACCGCTACCTGACCCCGGCCGACCGGGCGACCGCGCTGGCGCTGTCCGCCGCGCTGAACGCGGGCGCCCGGCACGAGCGCGCGCCGGACGTGCGGCGGGCGGCGCAGGCCGTGCTGGACGCCGCGACGCGGGCCGACCCGCCGCTCCTGCCGGACTACCTGACCCTGGCCGATCCCGCCACCTTCGCCCCCGTCGCCGACGACCACCGGGGCGAGGCCGTCCTGGCCGTCGCCGCCCGCGTGGGCGCCACCCGCCTGATCGACAACGTGGTGCTGACCCTGGCGCCGTGACGGACCGGTGACCCGTGCGCGGCGCATAGTCTGGGGACGCCGACCAGCGCGGATCCAGAACCCCCACCCCTTGCCGTGGGAATGTGCGCGCCATCGGTTATCGTCATAGTGACGAAATTAGGAGCCACCCATGACGTACCCGCCCCTCCCCCGGCGGCTCACCGCCCCCGATCCCGGCTGGACCGTCCACGCCGACCTCGTCGTCGTGGGCTCCGGCATCGCCGGCCTCACCGTCGCACTGCGCTACGCCCGGCTCGTGCCGGGTGCCCGCGTGCTGGTCGTCACCAAGGACGTGCTGTCGGCCGGCTCCACGCGCTGGGCGCAGGGCGGCATCGCGGCCGTGCTGGACCCCGCCGACTCCCCGGCCGACCACATGCGGGACACGCTGACCGCGGGCGCGGGCGTGTGCGACCCGCGCGCCGTCCAGATGCTGGTGACCGAGGGGCCGGGCGCGCTGCGGCGGCTGATCGACCACGGCGCGAGGTTCGACAGGGAGCCGGACGGCGGCCTCCAGCTCACCCGCGAGGGCGGCCACCGCCGCGACCGCATCGTGCACGCGGGCGGCGACGCCACCGGCGCCGAGGTCCAGCGCGCCCTGGCCGAGGCGATCCGCGCGGGCGCGCCCGCCGAGGCGTCCGGCCCCGGCATCGAGGTGATCGAGCACGCCCTCGTGCTGGACCTGCTCAAGGACGCCACCGGCGCCGCCTGCGGCGTCACCCTGCACGTGATGGGCGAGGGCGCGCACGACGGCGTGGGCGCCGTGCGCGCGGGCGCCGTGGTGCTCGCCACCGGGGGCATGGGCCAGGTGTACTCGGCCACCACCAACCCCGTCGTGTCCACCGGCGACGGCGTGGCCCTGGCGCTGCGGGCCGGGGCCGTCGTCAGCGACCTGGAGTTCGTGCAGTTCCACCCCACGGTGCTGTGGCTCGGCGAGGACTCCACCGGGCAGCAGCCGCTGATCTCCGAGGCGGTGCGCGGCGAGGGCGCCTTCCTCGTCGACGCCGCGGGTGAACGCTTCATGACCGGCGTGCACGAGCTCGCCGACCTCGCCCCCCGCGACGTGGTGGCCAAGGCGATCATGCGCCGCATGCTGGAGACCGGCGCCGACCACGTCCTGCTGGACGCCCGCCACTTCGGCGAGGAGAAGTGGCGCACCCGCTTCCCCACCATCCACGCCATCTGCCTGGAACACGGCATCGACCCCGTACGCGAGCCCATCCCCGTCGCCCCCGCCGCCCACTACGCCAGCGGCGGCGTGCGCACCGACCTGCGCGGGCGCACCGGCGTCCCCGGGCTGTACGCCTGCGGCGAGGTGGCCTGCACGGGCGTGCACGGCGCCAACCGGCTGGCGTCCAACTCGCTGCTCGAGGGCCTGGTCTTCGCCGAGCGCATCGCCGCCGACCTCGCCGGCACCCGCCACCGGCGGCCCGGCACGCCGGTGGACGACGGCCGCGAGGCCGGGCTGGCCGACCCGAGGATCCGGTCCCGGGTCCAGGCCCGGATGAGCGCGGGCGCCGGGGTGCTGCGCGGCGGCCGGAGCCTGCGGGAGGTGCGCCAGGCCCTGCTGGACGCCAGATGGACGCCGGTGGCCGTGCAGCCGTGCACCGAGGCCTGGGAGGTCACCAACCTGCTCACCGTGGCCACCGCGCTCGTCGCCACCGCGGCGGCCCGCGAGGAGACGCGGGGATCGCACTGGCGCGAGGACTTCCCCGAGCGGGACGACAACTGGTGGCTCGGGCACCTGGACGTGACCCTGGCCGAGGAGGGGCTGACCATGACCTACCGCCGCCACGACGAGGAGCGCGCGACGACGCTGCCGCACCAGATCGAGGCCGAGCTGACGGACACGGGCCTCGACCCGGCGGCCGTCGTCGCGCTGATCGACGCCGCGTTCGCCGAGGACGCCGGCCCCGAGGGCGACGTGACGACCCTGGCCACCATCCCGGCCGCCCAGCGCGCGACCGCGGACGTGGTCGCCCGCGCCGACGGTGTGGTGGCGGGGCTGCCGGTCGCCGAGGCGGCGTTCGTCCGGCTGTCCGGCGGGCGGCTCACCGTGGAGCGCGGTGTCAAGGACGGCGAACGCGTCGCCGCGGGGGACGTCCTGATGACGGTGACCGGCCCGGTGCGCGACCTGCTCACCGCCGAGCGCACCGTGCTCAACCTGCTCACCCATCTGTCCGGCATCGCCACCGAGACCGGTCGCTGGGTCCGCGCCGTGGCGGGCACCGGGGCCCGGATCAGGGACACCCGCAAGACCCTCGCCGGGCTGCGGATCCTCGCCAAATACGCCGTCCGGTGCGGGGGAGGGGTGAATCACCGGATGTCGCTTTCGGACGCGGCCTTGATCAAGGACAATCACGTGGTGGCGGCCGGCGGGGTCGCCGAGGCGTTCCGCGCGGTACGGCAGGCCTACCCCGGCCTGCCCATCGAGGTGGAAGTCGACCGGCTCGACCAGATCGAGCCGGTGCTGGCGGAGGGGGCGGACGAGATCCTGCTGGACAACTTCACCGTGGACGACCTGAAGCGGGCCGTACGCCTGGTCGGCGGGCGCGCCCGCCTGGAGTCCAGCGGCGGGCTCACCCTGGCCGTGGCGCGTGAGGTGGCCGCCACCGGTGTCGACTACCTCGCCGTCGGGGCCCTCACCCACTCCGCGCCCGCACTCGACTTGGCTCTGGACCTCCGGGGGGCTTGATGCTGCTCACGATCGACGTCGGCAACACCCACACGATGCTCGGCCTGTTCGAAGGCGAAGAGGTCATCGAGCACTGGCGCCTCGCGACCGACGCGCGGCGCACGGCCGACGAGATCGCGGTCGTCCTGCAGGGGCTGCTCAGCCAGAGCCCGCTGCTGAAGGGCGCCGACGTCAGCGGCATCGCCCTGTGCTCCACGGTGCCCTCGGTGCTCAACGAGATGCGCGAGATGTGCCGCAGGTACTACGGCGACGTGACCGCCGTCATCGTGGAGCCCGGCGTGCGCACCGGCGTGCCGGTCCGGATGGACAACCCCAAAGAGGTCGGCAGCGACCGCATCGTCAACGCCCTGGCCGCGGTCACGCTGTACGGCGGGCCGTGCGTGATCGTCGACTTCGGCACCGCGACGTCGTTCGACGCGGTCTCGGCCAAGGGGGAGTACGTGGGCGCCGTCACCGCGCCCGGCATCGAGATCTCGGTGGACGCGCTGGCGGCGGCGGGCGCGCAGCTGCACAAGGTCGAGCTGGTCCGGCCGCGCTCGGTGATCGCCAAGAACACCGTGGAGGCGCTCCAGGCGGGCATCATCTACGGCTTCGCGGGCCAGGTGGACGGCATCGTCGAGCGCATGGCTCCCGAGCTCGCCGCCGACCCCGACGACGTGACGGTGGTGGCCACCGGCACACTGGCGTCACTGGTGGTGGACGAGGCCAGATCCATCGACGTGCACGAACCGTGGCTGACCCTGATCGGGTTGCGGCTCATCTACAACCGCAACACGGGCTGACCCGCCGCGGCGGGCTAATAGCGCGCCGCCGCCGGGCGGGGCCGGGGCATATCCCGGCCCCGGCGGATCGCCGCCGTGTCGGGCATGCGGAAAAGCGCATGAAAGTGTTCCACATTTAGTGGCGAATAAGAGCGCATCGGCTCCCGATCATATGTCAACGGCATGGGCAGGCCGACGCGGACGCGCGCACGGCAGAGGGCATGTGACAGCGCAACCACCCACCCACCAGGCATGCCGTCACACCCTAGCGCGACACCCGGCTGACGTCCCTCCCCTTGATCGCCGCTGGCCGCCCCGCTACGGGCTCGTAAACATGTCATGAGTAGTTCACATATGGAGTGGTATGTCAATGACGAACGTAACAGGTATCGCGGTCAGTGCTTGACGACCTTTCAACGTGGCGTTTACCGTTCCTGACGGGCGGGCCGAAGCATTCAGTATGTTGCCGAGTTCGTCGTGGGGGAGAGGACACCCGATGGCGTATCCGGATCTGGTTTCCCGGGGAAATGACATTCCCACGGGATCAGACAGCGTGGGACTGACCGATGATGATCTGCTGCTGCTCGCCGAACTGGCCAAAGGCGTAACCGTGGATCGGGTCGGCCGCCGGCTCGATGTGAGCGGCCGCACCGTCCGCCGCCGCCTGCGCGGCATCTGCGACAGGATCGGCGTGGCCACCGCCATCGAGGCGGTGGCCTGGGCCGCTCGCCGCCGGCTGATCTGAGATCAGTCGGCGATGCGCACGGCCCCGGCGAACGGCCTGTTGCCCAGTGGCGCCACCCGCACCACGTCGCCGGTGCGGGGGGCGTGCACCATCATGCCGCCACCGATGTAGATGCCCACGTGATGCAGATCGCTGTAGAAGAAGACGAGGTCGCCCGGGCGCATGTCCTCACGGGACACATGGGTACCCGCCGTCCACTGGTCGCCGGTGTAGTGCGGAAGGCTGATGCCGACCCGCTGGTAGGCCCACAACACCAGCCCGGAGCAGTCGAAGGAGCTCGGCCCCGCCGCGCCCCAGACGTACGGCCTGAGCTGCTGGGTGAGCGCCCACTTGGCGGCCTCGGCCGCCTTGCCCTCACCGGGAATCGGGATGGCCACCTTGGTGGCCCGGCCGTACCCGCCCACCTGTGACAGGGCCCGGCGGAACAGGCTGCCCTCGGTCTTGGTGACCAGCTCGCGGATCTTGTCCCGCTTGGCGTCGAGTTCGCCGACGAGCTTCTTGACCTCGGCCTCACGGGCCTTGGCGCTCTCCTTGGCGCGCTCGGCGCTGTCCATCGCCTTGGTGATCTGCGAGACCTCCTCGCCCTGCTGCAACTGCAGGGCGTAGGTGGTGGCCGCGCGGTCGAGGTAGCCCTCAGGGTCGCCGGACATGGCGAGCGCGAGCGAGGAGCCGATGCCGCCGGTCATGTAGGCGTCCTGCGCGTACAGGCCCGCCCTGCGGCGCTTCTCCTCGAGGTCGGTCTGGCTCTTGTCCAGGGTCTGCTTGGCGAGCTTGGCCGAGCGCTGCGCCTGCTTCAGGCGCTCCTTCTGGCCGTTGTACTGCTCGGTCAGCGCCTCGATGTCGTTGTAGAGGCGTTCCACCTGGTTCTTGAGCTCGTTCAGGCTCGGCTTGGGGTCGGCGGTCGCGGACATCAGCGGCGAGCCGAAGGTGAGGGCCGTCAGGGTGACGGTCACCATGGCGATGCGGCGTGGCAGGCGCCGTGATTCCGTGCGGCCCGATCCGGCGACGCGAGCCGCCATGGCCGTCACGGCCGCGCCGAGCCGGGACCTGTGGCCTCGGCGGGCGTGCCTGCCCGTGCTCTTCCCAGGCGTGCGCCCAGCGTGCACCAACGAGCTCCTCTCCTCGGTCGCCTACCGGGTTAGCTGACGGGTTCGGGCGGGAGTGGCCCTACCGAGTGCGCGGGTCGCGGAGATCGCGATTCCTCCCTCTCGGATTCACCCCGGGTGGCGGCCGGCCGGGATTTGGTCCCGGGCGGGTGGCCGTGTGGTTCCCCGGTTCCCGGCATGGTCGGAGGTGGCCGGGATTAGGCGGTCCGGTCATCGTGGGCGATGACCGGCATCGAGCCTGGACACTAGTGCAGCTCAGGTTCCTGCTCAACCAGAACTACGAATTCTGTAGAGGAATCACAACCGGCGCATCACGGCGCGATCACGCCGGGCGGGGCGCGGCACCCGCATTACGCTGCGAAGACTCCTGCTTTACGCTCCCATGGCGATGAAGTCGCAGGTGGTGGAGCCTTGATCTGGGAAATAACGGGAACCCTGCCACGTTTCGACGGCACGCTGTCAACCGGCTACCCAACGCGACCGGTATCGGCCTTGGGGGATTTTGGGGCGGGCCGTTATTGCCGGTGCGGGCCGGAGCGGGGCGGCGTGGCCCGGCGCCTGCGGATACGCTGACCCCTCATGGAGCAGGTCGTGGAGTCCGTCCCTCCCGGGAGCGAGCTGGTGGTCCGGCGTGCGCGCGCCACGGACGTCCGCGCCATCGGGCGGCTGGTGGCGTCCTATTCCGGCGACGGGCCGCGGCTGCTGCGCAAGACCACCGTCACGCTGTACGAGGACGTCCAGGAGTTCTGGGTCGCCGAACAGGGCGGCGAAGTGGTCGGCTGCGGGGCGCTGCACGTGCTCTGGGAGGATCTGGCGGAGATCCGCACGGTGGCGGTCGACGTGCGCTGCCGGGGCCGGGGCATCGGGCACCGCATCGTGGCGGCGCTGATCGACACCGCCAGGGAGCTGGGGCTGCGCCGGGTGTTCTGCCTCACCTTCGAGGTCGAGTTCTTCACGAGGCACGGATTCGCCGAGATCCAGGGCACACCCGTGTCACCTGAGGTGTACGCGGAGTTGCTCGACTCCTACGATGAGGGCGTCGCGGAGTTCCTCGATCTGGAACACGTCAAACCGAACACTCTGGGCAACACCCGCATGATCCTCCATCTCCTCCCGCGTACCTGACGGCCCGGGTGACGGAATGGAAAGGTGACTGTTGATCCCGCTGTCGCTACGTTGGGCAGCACCACAGCATGTGTGCCTGACATTTGCCGCATGCGAAGCCGAAGTGAGGTGAAACGGTGAGCACCGGACAGCCGCCGTACCCACGTGACGAACCGGACGACAACTCGTCATCCGGACCTCCGCAGTACGGGCAACAGGCCGAGCGACCCGGCTCGGGGCTCGACCCGGAGGTCACAGTCGTCCACCGCCCCCAGCCGACGTCGGAACACGGCTACCCGCAGCAGCAGTCGTACGGACAGCAGTCCTACGGCCAGCAGGACCAATACGGTCAGCAGCAGGGCGGGACCGGAGCCTACGGTCAGGGATATCCGCAGCAGTCGCAGGGTCAGCAGTACGGCCAGCAGGGCTACGGCCAGGCTCAGCAGGGCTACGGCCAGGCCCAGCAAGGCTATGGCCAGGGCCAGCAGGGCCAGCAGGGCCAGCAGGGCTACGGCCAGCAGCAGGGTTACGGCCAGCAGGAGTACGGCCAGGCTCAGCAGGGCTACGGCCAGCAGGGTTACGGCCAGAGCCAGCAGGGCCAGCAGGGCTATGGCCAGCAGCAGGGGTACGACCCGAGCACCTACGGCCAGCAGCAGCAGTACGGCCAGCAGGCCGCCTCCGGCTACGGCCAGCAGGCTCAGCAGGGTTACGGCCAGCAGGAGTACGGCCAGGCCCAGCAGGGCTACGGCCAGCAGCAGTACGGCCAGCAGGGCCAGCAGGGCGCGCAGCAGGGCTACGGCGCGCAGGGCTACGGTCAGCAGGGTTACGACCAGCAGCAGTACGGTCAGCAGGGTTACGGCCAGCAGGGCCAGCAGGGCCAGCAGGGCCAGCAGGGCTACGGCCAGCAGGACCCGCAGGCCGCCTACGGGCAGCAGTACGGCGCCCAAGGGTACGGTCAGCAGGGCTACAGCCAGCCGGCGTACGGTCAGCAGGGCTACCCGCAGGGCTACGGCGCGACCGGCACGGCGCCCCCCGGCGTCGCGGCACCTCTCGCCGAGTGGTGGCAGCGCCTGGTCGCCCGAATCATCGACGGCGTGATCCTCGTGATCCCGACGGTCATCCTCACCGCCGTCCTCTTGGCGGTGCTGGTGACCCAGCCGAGCTTCGACCCGACCACGGGCGCGGTCGACGTGGGAAGCGGGCTGTTCCTCTACGAGCTGGTCACCGCGCTGCTCATCGGCCTCGTGTACCTCGCGTACGAGTTCCTGATGCTCAAGCAGCGCGGGCAGACGGTCGGCAAGATGGCCATGGGCATCAAGGTGGTGACGATCAACGGCCCGCTCGAAGGTGGGCTTCCCACCGCCGTGGTGGGCAGGCGCGCCGCCGTGTTGTTCGGGCCGCAGTTGCTGCGCTGGATCCCGTTCGTGAACTACGTGATCGGCATCTTCGCCCTGGTCAACATCCTTTGGCAGTTCTGGGACAAGCCCTACCAGCAGTGCCTGCACGACAAGGCGGCGAACACCGTGGTCGTCAAGATCAGGTGATTGTGACGCGAACAGGGCCGGGGTTCGCCCCGGCCCTGTTTTCTTGTTCTTGCCGTGGAACATTACGGCTGCGAAGTGGGCAAAGTGGTAACGGGCATACCCCTACTTGCGATAGGACCTTGCATGAACGGCGTGTGCCCGTTCGCCTGTCGCGAAAGGTGATCAGATGACGGCGGAACCACCCCCCGGGGGTGCACCCTACGGGCACCCCCAGCAGCCCGGTCCGCAGTACGGCCAGCAGTACGGCCAGCCGCAGGGACAGCAGTACCCCCAGTACGGCCAGCAGCCCGGCCCGCAGTACGGAACACCGCCGCAGGACGGCGGCCAAGGCGCGCCCTACGGCACGCCGCCGCCCTACGGGGCGCCTCAGGGGTACTCCGGCCAGCCCGGCGGTCAGGCCCCTCTGGCCCTGTGGTGGGAGCGCTGGGTCGCCCGTTTCATCGACGGACTGATCTTCAGCGTCGTCTACGGGATCTTGAGTTCCATCTTCACCGGGATGTTCGGTCCCTCGACCGCGGAAATCCTTGCGAATCCGGCCGTGGTCTCCGGTTCGCTGGTCCTGCCGGGGCTCCTCGCCGGGATCATCGCCTTCGGTGCGTATGCCGCCTACGACTATGTGCTTCATTCCAAGGACGGGCAGACGCTCGGTAAGAAGCTCATGAAGATCCGTCTGGTGTCGGCGACGGGCGGCCCGCTTGATTCGGCCGCCGTCATGAAGCGTTCCGCTATCTTCCCCGGCGTGATGGCTCTCTACGGCATTCCCATCGTGGGATGGCTGGCCTCCATCTTCGTGCTCGTGCTGGCGGTCCTAATCCTCGTGGACAAGCCGCTGCAACAGGGTCCGCACGACAAGATCGCGGGGACGGTTGTCGTCAAGGCGCCCCGCTGAGACCGACTTTTTCGACGGGGCGGCCGCGCTGCGGCCGCCCCGTCGGTGTTTTCGGGGGATCACCATTCCGAGGCCATCCGGTAAGACGGCTGGAGAGACGGGATTACCGTGGAACGGTCCTTCGGCCTGGTTTGAGACCCGCCCCCCCAACCCGTCCTGACCTCCTGTAGGGCTAGAGTCGGATCCTGACTCCCGGATCAGGCAACCGTGGTACAGACTGAGGGAGTCCCGTGTGACAATTAACGTGGGGGGCCGGGGAATGCGACCCCCCCGCGTGGAGCGAGGATCAATGAACGATGTATTGTCCGCGTTGATACCGCCAGCGGTAGTCGCCGTGGTGGTCATCGTCGCGGTGGTGAAGCTCGTGCGTTCCGAAGCGGCGGCCCGGAGGCGGGCGGACGAACCCGCCGAGAAGTCTTCGGAGGCTTCTTCCGGCTGAGCCGGCGAGGTCCACTCGGTTCCACTTCAATCACAACAGCATCCTGAATTGTCAGCCAGGGTTGCCGGGTATATGTTTGGCTGACGAAAAGAACTATGCTCTGCGAAAGGATTGCCAGATGGCCACGCAGATCCAGAAGATACTCATCGACGACCTCGATGGTGGCGAGGCCAGTGAGACTGTCACCTTCGCGATTGATGGAGCCGCTTACGAGATTGACCTGAGCGGCGAAAACGCCAAGAAGCTCCGTGACGCGCTGTCCTCATTCGTGTCCAGTGCCCGCAGAGCCGAGAGCGCGCCCGCACGCGGGCGCAGGCGTGGTGGAGGCCAGCGTCCGTCCCGGGAAAAGAGCTCGGAGATCCGGGCCTGGGCGAAGGCGCACGGCATCTCGGTCAGCGAGCGCGGGCGCATTGCCTCATCCGTGGTGGAGAAGTACGAGGCGGCACACTGACGATCGACATATGATCACCGGCTATGGCGGCGCGCCCTTCGGACGCCGCCATAGCCGCATGATCCCGTTTATCCGGGCGAGATCGTCCGGGGCGTGGTCGACCGCCCGTAGGAAAACTGCGGGTTAAACGTCGTTCGCTTGCGGCGTAGAGGGAACACGTGGGCCCCCAACAGTAGTTGGATGGAGCGTGAACGCCCTGCTCTCGGGGAACGCTCATGTGCATAGAGCGGTCACCGGTCGGGGCTAGCATGCGGATGCGGCGGGCCCGGATATCCCGAGCAGCCTGGCCGCTCTGTGAGGAGCGACGACATGTTCGAGAGGTTCACTGACCGCGCACGGCGGGTTGTCGTCCTGGCCCAGGAGGAGGCCCGGATGCTCAACCACAACTACATCGGTACTGAGCACATTCTTCTTGGGTTGATCCACGAGGGGGAGGGTGTGGCCGCCAAGGCTCTGGAGAGTCTTGGGATCAGTCTGGAAGGTGTGCGGCAGCAGGTCGAGGAGATCATCGGCCAGGGGCAGTCGGCGCCGTCGGGGCACATTCCGTTCACCCCGCGGGCCAAGAAGGTCCTTGAGCTGTCGCTTCGTGAGGCTTTGCAGCTGGGTCACAACTACATCGGCACCGAGCACA
>NZ_JBHSRF010000027.1:0-93757 GCF_042658925.1 Sphaerisporangium aureirubrum | reverse complement strand
CGGGGGGCGCCTGAGGCGTTGGCTCGGGCTCGGGGGGCGGGGGTGCGGCTGGCTTATGTGACGAACAACGCGTCGCGTACTCCTGCGGCGATCGCCGAGCATTTGAGTGCCATCGGGGTGCCCGCGGGGGCGGAGGACGTCGTCACCTCGGCGCAGGCCGCAGCGCGGCTGGTGGCTGAGAAGGTGCCGCCGGGGTCGGCGGTGCTGGTGGTCGGGGGGATGGGGTTGCGGCGGGCCGTGCGGGAGCGTGGGTTGCGGCCGGTCACGGCGGCGGCCGAGCGGCCGGTGGCCGTGTTGCAGGGGATGTGGGCGGACATCTCGTACGGGCTGCTCAGCCAGGGGGCCCTGGCCGTGCGGCAGGGGGCGTGGTTCGTCGCGGCCAACGCGGACACGACCATGCCGACCGACCTCGGTGTGGTGCCGGGCAACGGGGCGCTGACCCGGGTGATCGCCACGGCCACCGGGGTGGAACCGGTGGTGGCGGGTAAGCCGGAGTCGCCGCTGCACCGGGAGTCGATGCTCCGTACCAAGGCCGAGCGTCCGCTCGTCGTGGGCGACCGCCTGGACACCGACATCGAGGCCGCCACCCGGGCGGGTGTGGACAGCCTGCTGGTCCTCACCGGTGTGGACGGCCCTCTCAGCCTGCTTACCGCCCCGCCCGAGCACCGCCCCACCCACATCGCCGCCGACCTCACCGGGCTGCACCAGCCCCCGGCACCGGTGACGGAGATCGAGGGCCCGCCGGCGGGCACCGAGGCGCGGGTGACGAAGACCGATGGCCCGGGGAGGGGAACCGAAGGGCCCCTGACGGGGACCGAGAGCCCGACGATGGGCACCAAAGGACCGCTGACGGGTGTTGAAGGGTCGGTTGCGGCAGCTGAAGGGTCGGCGGACGCGCCGAGGGCGACGAGAAGCGGGACGGTCGCGGGATCGCCGGGTTCGGGGCCGGGAGGGGCGGCAGGATCACGGAGCGCGTGGACCAGGGAGGGATGGACGGCCTGGTGGGACGGTGGGCGGCTGCGTCTCGACGGTGACGGCGACCCCATCGACGGGCTCCGGGTCGCATGTGCCGCCGCCTGGAGACACGCGGGGAATGGCCGCGCGGACGCGGACGCCGTACAGGAGGTGCTCGACATGCTTGTCGCCCGTCTCAAGGATTCCGGGGATGCCGCCTGATCGCCGGGGCGGCCGGGGCGGTACCTAGGCGGGGGACGGCAGTGCGGCCGGGCTCGGCATGCTCGTCACCCCGCCTCAAGGGCTCCGGGGATGCCGCTTGATCGCCGGGGTGGCCGGGGGCACCTAGGTGGGGGACGGCAGTGCGGCCGGGCTCGGCATGCTCGTCACCCCGCTCCAAGGATTCCGGGGATGCCGCTTGATCGCTGGGGCGGCCGGGGGGCACCTAGGTGGGGGACGGCAGCGCGGCCGGGCCCGGCATGCTTGGTGCCCGTATCGAGGATCTGGGTATGTCGCCTGGATCGCTGGGGCGGGCGTGGTGACGCTCGTGTGGTCGGCTTGCGTGTTGGGCCTGGCACGTTGTCTGGTCGTTGGGGCGGTCTCGGCTGATGGTGTCGTGGCGTGTCGCGCCGCGGCATTTGGTTTCGTGGTGCTCTGCGGGGCGATCGTCATGCTGGGATGTGTGCGGGGATCACCTGAGGTCGGGTTGCGCTCGTGTGGTGTTCGCCCGAGTTGTGGGGGGGCTTGGTTAGAGGAGTTTGCGGAGGCGGAATAGGTCGCTGAGGCTGGCGTCGATTTTTACTCGGCCGCCGAAGAGGGCCTTGGCCATGTCCAGTTCGCCGTTCACCATGGACAGCAGGTCGTCGCTGGCGACGCGGATGCGGACGTCGGCGGGGCGGCCGTCGGAAGGTGGGACGTCGGTGAAGGCCTCCAGGCCGTCCTGGTGGATGCGGCCGAAGAACGTCACGTCCAGGTCGGTGATCCGGCAGCTCAGCGTGCGGTCCACCACGTGCTTCGAGCGTGTCTCCTGGTCAAGCTCCCCGAACTGCTCGGCTAGCTTGTCCAGCGCCGCCCGGCACTCATCGACGCTCGCCATGCGTGACACCCCTTTCTCATCAGCCCCAAGCTGCCCTGCCCTACGGAAGGTAGCGTTTCACTTGACTACTACGCGAAATCCGGCGCGCGGGCGCGGCCAGGGAAGACAACAGCATCGGCGGGGTCGCCTTTCGGATACGGTCGGGTGGGCGCCGGCGGGTCCGGCGCGCGAAGCGGTGGAGCGGATGCGGGGCGGAATGGACATGGCAGGCACGGACGGCGCCGCGGTGACCGACGGTGCGGCGGAGGCCGGTGAGGCGGGGGTGACCGCCGCGCTGGCCCGGATGGCCGTCCTCGGCGACACCCCGGTGCGCGAGCACGTCGCGGTGTTCGAGGAGGTGCTGGGCGGGCTGGAGGCCACCCTGGCCTCCGTGGAGGACGTCCCCGCGGCATCGGAGCAAGGCCGCCGGTGACCGCTGTGCGCCAAGGGGACGCGGCATGGTGAGCCGCAGGGTCCGGCTGGACAGCGAGCTGGTACGGCGAGGGCTCGCGCGGTCGCGGGAGCACGCGGCCGACCTCATCGCGGGCGGCCGTGTCACCGTGTCGGGCCGGACGGCCGCGAAGCCGGCGACGCAGGTCGAGACCGCGTCCCCGATCCTGGTGGCCGAGCTCGCCGAGGGACCCGACTACGTCTCGCGCGGCGCCCACAAGCTTCTCGGCGCGCTGGAGGCGTTCACGCCGCGCGGGCTGGTGGTGGAGGGCCGCCGCTGCCTCGACGCGGGCGCGTCGACCGGCGGGTTCACCGACGTCCTGCTGCGGCGCGGCGCCGCCCACGTGGTGGCGGTGGACGTGGGGTACGGCCAGCTCGCCTGGTCGCTGCGCACCGACGAGCGGGTCACGGTGATGGAGCGGGTGAACGTCCGCGACCTGACGCCGGAGATGGTGGGCGAGGCCCCTTCGCTGGTCGTCGGCGACCTGTCGTTCATCTCGCTGCGCCTGGTCCTGCCCGCCCTGGCGGCGTGCGCCGCCGCGCGGGCCGATCTGGTGATGCTGGTGAAACCGCAGTTCGAGGTGGGAAAAACTCTGGTGGGCGCGGGCGGCGTGGTCCGCGACCCGGTGTTGCGGGCCGGCGCGGTGCGCGACGTGGCCGCCTCGGCCGCCGGTCTGTCCCTGGCGGTGCGGGGGGTGACGGCCAGCCCGCTGCCCGGCCCGTCGGGCAACGTGGAGTACCTGATCTGGCTCGGCAAGGGCGACGGGCCGCCCCCGGTGCCCGATCTGGACGCCGAGATCGGCCGCGCGGTCGAGGAGGGACCCCAGTAGATGCCCGGCACAGGATGACACGGGAGCCCACCCGCGGGCGCGGGCGGGCGCGGTGAACGGGGCCCCGGCGAGGCGCGCGGGCCGGGAGGCGGCCGGACGTGAGTACGGTTGAGCGGGCCGCCGGATGACAGTCGAGCGGAGCGAGGGCATGGCTGACACGAAACGTACGGTGCTGATCACGGCCCACACCGGGCGCAAGCCCGCGGTCGACAGCGCGCGGCTGGTGATCGAGCGGTTCCTGGACGCCGGGTTCACGGTGCGGGTCATGCAGACGGAGGCCGAGGAGATCGACGCCGCCGGCGTGGACGTGGTGCCCACGGGGCCCGCCGCCGCCGAGGACGCCGAGGTGCTGATGGTGCTCGGCGGGGACGGCACGCTGCTGCGCGCGGCCGAGCTGGCCAGGCCGGCCCGCACGCCGCTGCTCGGGGTGAACCTCGGGCACGTGGGCTTCCTCGCCGAGGCCGAGATGGCCGACCTGGCCGAGGCCGTGGACCGCGTGGTGGCCCGCAGGTACGCCGTCGAGGAGCGCATGACGATCGACGTGACCGTCAGGGCGAACGGCGAGGTGCTGGCGTCCACCTGGGCGCTGAACGAGGCCAGCGTGGAGAAGCGCGACCGCATCCTGGAGGTGGTGGCCGAGATCGACGGGCGGCCCCTGTCCCGGTGGGGCTGCGACGGCGTGATCTGCGCCACACCGACCGGTTCGACGGCGTACGCGTTCTCGGCGGGCGGCCCGGTCGTCTGGCCCGAGGTGGAGGCCCTCCTGCTGGTCCCCAACAGCGCGCACGCGCTGTTCGCGCGTCCCCTGGTGGTGTCTCCCCGGTCCGCGGTCGCGCTGGAGGTCGTGCCGGGCACCCCGGGCGGCGTCCTGTGGTGCGACGGCCGCCGCCGTTTCGACCTCCCGCCGGGCGCCAGGGTGGAGGTCCGCCGCGCCTCGGTCCCGGTGCGGCTGGCCCGCCTGCACGACGTCGACACCACCGGCGCGCCCTTCACCGACCGCCTCGTCGCCAAGTTCGACCTTCCCGTCCAGGGCTGGCGCGGCCGGGTCCGCCTCTGACCGCGGGCGCGGCCGGGGAGGATAGGGCACACCGGAAGGGCGGTGGGACGGTCAGGGGAAAGGTTGGGGAAATGCGCGTAGGATCTATCCGCGTGATGAGGTGACCGAGCCACGCCCCACATGGTCCGGCGAGGTGCGCCCGATCGGAGGCAGCGCGGCGAAACGGCGGGAGGGACCCAGTGCGGCCACGGGTCGATGAGGTCCGGATCAAAGGGCTCGGCGTGATCGATGAGGCTGTTCTCGAGCTCTCATCGGGGCTGACCGTGGTCACCGGCGAGACCGGCGCGGGCAAGACGATGGTGGTCACCGGGCTCGGGCTGCTGTTCGGCGGCCGGGCCGATCCCGCGCGCGTGCGGCCGGGGGCAGAGCGTGCCACGGTCGAGGGCACGCTGGTGGTGGAGCCGCTCGGCAAGGTCGCCCAGCAGGTGGACGACATCGGCGGTGAGATCGACGTCGACCGGCTGATCATCGCGCGCTCGGTGTCCACCGAGGGCAGGTCCCGCGCGTGGCTGGGCGGCCGTTCGGTGCCGGTCGGCACGCTCACCTACCTCGCCGAGGACCTCGTCGCGGTGCACGGCCAGATGGACCAGCAGCGGCTGCTCCAGCCGGGCCGCCAGCGCGCCGCCCTGGACCGCTACGCGGGCGAGGAGCTGGTCAAGCCCCTGCGCGCCTACACCCACACCTACAAGCGCCACAAGGAAATCGGCGAGACGCTCGCCGAGATCACCGCCAGGGCCCGGGAGCGGGCCCAGGAGGCCGACAACCTCCGCTTCGGCCTGGAGGAGATCGAGAAGGCCGCCCCCAAGCCCGGCGAAGAGGTCGAGCTGAAGCAGGAGGAGGAGCGCCTCGCGCACGCCGACGCCCTGAAGACCGCCGCCGTCACCGCGCACACGGCCCTCCTCGGCGACCCCGTGGCCGGCCTGCAGGGCGCCCAGGACGCGGTGTCGCTGCTCGGCGAGGCCAGGACGGCGGTGGAGGCCGTCCGGGGCTTCGACCCGGCGCTGGCGGGCATCGGCGACCGGCTGGCCGAGGCGGGGTACCTCGTCTCCGACGTCGCGACCGAGCTGGCCGCCTACTCCGAGTCGGTCGACGCCGACCCGTCCAGGCTCGCCGCCGTCCAGGAGCGCCGCGCGCTGCTGAACAGCCTGATCAGGAAGTACGGCCAGGACAGCGCGGCGGTGCTGGCGTTCGCCGAGCGCGCCGCCGCCCGGGTCCTGGAGCTGGACGGCGACGACGACCGCATCGCCGACCTGACCCGCGAGCACCAGGAGCTGACCACCCGGCTCACCGAGCTGGCCGCCGAGCTCACCGGCGTCCGCACGGCCGCCGCCGAGCGTTTCGGCGACGCGGTGACGGCCGAGCTGGCCGCGCTCGCCATGCCGCACGCCCGGGTGGTCGTCGCGGTCGGCCCGAGCGGGCAGTTCGGCCCCGAGGGCGCCGACGAGATCGAGGTGCGCCTGATGGCCCACCCCGGCGCCCCGGCGCTGCCCCTCAACAAGGGCGCCTCGGGCGGCGAGCTGAGCCGTGTGATGCTCGCCATCGAGGTGGTGTTCGCCGGTGCCGACCCGGTGCCGACCTTCGTGTTCGACGAGGTGGACGCCGGCGTGGGCGGCAAGGCGGCCGTCGAGATCGGCCGCCGCCTGGCCCGCCTGGCCCGCACCGCCCAGGTGATCGTGGTCACCCACCTGCCCCAGGTGGCGGCGTTCGCCGACCAGCACCTGGTGGTGGAGAAGGCCAGCGACGGCCGGGTGGTGCGCAGCGGCGTCACCGCCCTGGACCGCGAGGCCAGGGCCCGCGAGCTGTCCCGCATGCTGGCCGGTCTGGAGGACTCCGAGCTCGGCCGCGCCCACGCCGAGGAACTTCTGTCGATCGCCGAGGCCGACAAGGCAAGGTGACCCTCCTGACCTGCGAGAACGCGTCCGTTTGTCCTGCCGGGAAGCCCCGGTGGGCCGGTTCGCGCGAGCGGGCCGCGGCCGTCCGCCGGGGGGTGCCGGTTTCCACACACATCGCCGTCCAGGGCCGTCGTGCCCGCATGCTCTGGCAGGATGGTCTGTGATGAAGGTGCCGGCCTTGAACGTTCCTCGCCTCCGCAGACGGAGGGTCGCCGACCTTCCCGGGGTGACGGCGGTCGCGAGGGTCGACCGGCGGACCAAGACGCTGACCAAGCGGTTGCGGCCCGGGGAGATCGCGCTCATCGACCATGTCGACCTCGACCGGGTGAGCGCGGAGGCCCTTGTCGCGTGCGGCGCGTCGGTCGTGGTGAACATCGCGGCCAGCATCAGCGGCCGCTACCCGAACCTCGGCCCGCAGATCCTCATCGACGCCGGTGTCACGCTGGTCGACAACGCCACCCCCGAGCTGTTCGACAAGGTGCGCGACGGCCAGGTGCTGCGGGTGCACGAGGGCGCCGTCCACCTCGACGACGAGGTCGCCGGCAAGGGCGAGCCCCTCACGGCCGAGAGCGTCGGCGCCGCGATGGCCGAGGCCAGGGCCGGGTTGTCGGAGCAGATCGAGGCCTTCGTCACCAACACCCTCGAGTACGTGCGCCGCGAGCGGGACCTGCTCATCGACGGCGTGGGTGTCCCCGACATCCGCACGTCCATGGAGGGCAGGCACGTTCTCGTCGTGGTGCGCGGCTACCACTACAAAGAGGACATCGCCACCCTGAGGCCCTACATCCGCGAGTTCCGCCCGGTGCTGATCGGGGTGGACGGCGGCGCCGACGCCCTGATGGAGGCCGGGTACCTGCCCGACGTGATCGTGGGCGACTTCGACTCGGTGTCGGAGCGGGCGCTGTGCTGCGGCGCCGAGCTCGTGGTGCACGCCTACCGCGACGGGCGGGCGCCCGGCCTGGAGCGGGTCCACCGGCTCGGCCAGGAGGCCGTGGTGTTCCCCGCCACCGGCACCAGCGAGGACATCGCGATGCTGCTCGCCGACGACAAGGGCGCCAGCCTGATCGTCGCGGTCGGCACCCACGGCACGCTGGTGGAGTTCCTGGACAAGGGCCGCTCCGGCATGGCGAGCACCTTCCTGACCCGGTTGCGGGTGGGCGGCAAGCTGGTGGACGCCAAGGGCGTGAGCAGGCTGTACCGCAGCCGCATCTCCATCGGCTCGCTGCTGCTGCTGGTGGCCACCGCCCTGGTCACCGTGAGCGTGGTCCTGTGGTTCTCCCCCATGGGGAAGGTCTGGCTGAACGGCCTCCGGGACGCGTGGAACGGTTTCATCTTCTGGCTCGTGGGGCTGTTCTCGTGATCGACTTCCGGTACCACCTCGTGTCCATCGTCGCCATCTTCCTGGCGCTGGCCCTCGGCATCGTGCTCGGCAGCACGGTGCTGTACGCCCCGCTGGTGAGGTTCACCGAGGACACCGCGGCGCGCCTGCGCGCCAGGAACTACCAGCTCCAGGCCGAGAAGGCACTGGCGCTGACCCGCGGCGGCGCCAGCGACGCGTTCGTCGCCGAGCGGCTCCCGCGGCTCGTCGAGGGCTCGCTGGCGGGCGAGAGTGTCGTGCTCGTCGAGGCGCCCGGCGCGGACGCCCGGCAGGGCGAGTCGCTGCTCGAGGCCGTCACCGCCGCCGGGGCGACGCTCAGCGGCCGGGTCGCGCTGACCGACCGCTACCTCGCCGCCGACCAGGCCACCGCGCTGGACCAGCTGGCGACCACGGTCAAGCCTCTCGCGCTGACGTTCCCGGTCGACTCCAGTCCGTACCAGAAGGCCGCCGCGGTGCTGGCCTCCGCGCTCGTGACCACCGACAAGACGGTGGCGGGCAAGGAGAACCCCGTGTCCGCCGGGGTGCTGGACTCCTTCGAGACCGGCGGCCTGGTCACCCTGGACGGCGAGCCCGCCAAGCCGGCCACCCTCGCCATCGTGGTGGCGCCCGCCACGCCGCCGGAGGGCAAGGACGCCGGGACGCAGACCGGCGCGCTGGTGTCCCTGGCGAGCGGGCTGGACGCCGCGGCCGAGGGCAGCGTGGTCGCGGGCGTCGTGCCGACGTCCACCGCGGCCGGCCTGATCGCCGCGGTGCGCTCCTCCGGGGAGGCGTCCGCGGCGGTGTCCACCGTCGACAACATCGATATGGCCTTCGGGCGGGTCGTGGTGGTCTACGCTCTGCGGGAGCAGGTGGCCGGGGAGGCCGGGCAGTACGGCCTGGGTTCCGACGCCACGGCCACCGAGCCGGAACCGCTGCCGGCGGCCACGCCCTCGCCCACCCCGGACGGGGGCACGGGCGGCTGACCCGCCCCGACGTCCCGCGCCACGGCCGACGCGCCGGGCGCCCACCACGAAGAGGGATCTGCTGTGGCCCATCGCTCCTTGCTCGGCGCCCTGGCCGGCGCCGCCCTCGGCGCCGTGGCCGCTCGCGCGGCGTACACGGCGTTCACCCGGCGGCCCCCGGTCGGCGACGAGAAGACCTGGACCCGCACCAACCACCGCGGCGAGCCGATCACGCTGCTGGAGGGCCCGGCGTTCGTGGCCGGGGCGGGCGCCGCAGTCGCGCTGGCACCCGGCCTTCCCGTGCGGGCACGGGCCGCGGCGGTGCTGGCGGGAGTGGGCGGCGGTGCGCTCGGCGCGTACGACGACCTGCGCGGCACCGCCTCGTCCAAGGGCTTCAAGGGCCACCTGGCGGCGCTGGCGCGCGGCGAGGTGACCACCGGCGCGGTGAAGATCCTCGGCATCGGCGCCTCCGGGCTCGCCGCCGCGGCGCTGCTGCCCCGCGCCGGGAACGCCTCGCGGGCGGCCCGGCTGGCGGACGTGCTGGTGGACGGCGCGCTGATCGCCGGGAGCGCCAACCTCGCCAACCTGTTCGACCTGCGTCCCGGCCGGGCGCTCAAGGTGGGCGCGCTGGCCGGTGGCCCGCTGCTGGCCGCGGCCCTGGTCAAGGGCGCCCCGGCGGGCGCGGCGCTGGCCGCGGTGCCGCTCGGCGCGGGCGCCGCGCTGCTCGGGGAGGACCTCGGCGAGCGGGCCATGCTGGGCGACGCGGGCGCCAACTCCCTCGGCGCGCTGCTCGGGGTGGCGGCGGCGGCCTCGCTGGGCCGCCGGGGCCGGCTGGCCGCGCTCGGCGTGGTCGCCGGGCTGACCGCCGCGTCCGAGAAGGTCAGCTTCACCAAGGTCATCGCGGGCAACCCTGTGCTGCACCGCCTCGACATGCTGGGCCGCCGCACCACATGATCCGCACCACATGATGCGCAGGGCTGGGCAGGGCGTCGCCGCGGCGGCGCTCCTGATCGGGGGCATCACCATCCTGGCGCGGGTGGTGGGCTTCGCCAAGCAGCTCGTCCTCGCCCGCACCGTCGGCACCAACTGCCTGGCCACCGCGTACTTCACCGCCAACCAGATCCCGAACCTCGTGTTCGAACTGGTGGTGGGCGGCGCCCTGGCCGGCATGGTCGTGCCCGTCGTCGCGGGGGACCGGGCGGCGGAACGGGTGGGGTGGATCACCTCGGCCCTGCTGACGTGGGTGATGGTCGTGCTGGTCCCGCTGGGCGTCGTCACCGCGCTCGTCGCGGGGCCGCTGATGGAGCTGTTCGCGGGGAACGTCGCGGGGTGCGCGCCAGGTGAGCTGACGGCGGTGGCCGCGCGCATGCTGGTGGTGTTCGCGCCGCAGATCCCGCTGTACGGGGTGGCCGTGGTGCTGTACGGCGTGTTGCAGGCGCACCGGCGGTTCGCCGGGCCGGCGCTCGCGCCGCTGGTGTCCAGCGTGGTGGTGATCGTCGCCTATCTCGTCTTCGTCCCGCTCGGCCAGGGGGCCACCTCCCCGGCGGACGTGCCGCGCGCGGGGGAGCTGGTCCTGTCCGTGGGCACCACCCTCGGGGTGCTGGCCCTGGTGGTCACCGTGCTCGGCCCGGCCGCGCGGCTCGGGCTGCCGCTGCGGCCCGTCCTGCGGTTCCCGCCCGGCGTCGCCGCCCGGGTCCGCGCGCTGGCCGCCGCCGGGCTGGGGGCGCTGATCGCCCAGCAGGTGGCCACGGCGTTCGTCGTCTGGCTCGCCAACAACCGCGTCGGGGCGGGCGGCGTCGCCGGGTACACCTATGCCTGGGCGATCTACCAGGTGCCGTACGCCGTGCTCGCGGTGCCCATCGCGACCAGTGCGTTCCCTGCTCTTTCCGCGCGGGCCGAACGGGGCGACGACGCCGGGTTCGCCGCGCTGACGGCCGCGACCACCCGGGCCGTCGTGCTGGTCGGCGGGCTGGCCGCCGGGGCGCTCGCCGCGGTCGCGGCCCCCGTGGCCGAGGTGTTCGTCGGGGGCATGGCGAGCGACGTGCGGGCGGACGAGCTGGCCAGGTCGATCGCGCTGTTCGCCCCGGGGCTGGTCGGGTACGGGCTGGTCGCCCACCTCAGCCGTGTGCTGTACGCCGCGGGGCGGGGCCGGGCGGCGGCGGTGGGCACGGTGGCGGGCTGGGGCGTCGTGATGGTGGCGCAGGCGGTGCTGGTGGCCGTGCTCCCCGAGCCCTGGCGGCTCGCCGGTCTCGGCCTCGGCAGCACCGTCGGCATGACCGCCGCCGGCGCCCTGCTCGCCGTGCCGGTCCTGCGGGGCCGGGGCGCCCGCGCGCTGGACGGCGTGCCCCGCGCACTGCTGGCCGCGGTCCTCGCCGGCGCGGCCGGTTTCCTGACCGGCCACTGGATCACCTCGGCCCTGACGGCCACCGGTCCCTGGGCGGGCGCCGCCGTCGCCGCCCTCGCCGGGCTCGCGGCGGTCGCGGCCGGCGTCGCGATCACCGCCGCCCTGTCCCGCCGCGACCTGTCCATGGCCCTGTCCCGCCTGCGCGGCACCGCGTCCGGGCCCCCGGACGGCCCGCCCGGGACTGCCGGGACGGTCCCGGACGACCTCGGCGGCCCTGGAGGCCCGCCGGGCGGTCCCGGCGGTTCCCGGGAGGGGCCGGAGGCGGACGACGGTCCCGGTGGTTCCCGGGACGGGGTGGGCGACGATCGCGGTGGTTCACGGGACGGGTCGGACGACGGTCGCAGTGGTTTCCGGGACGGGGCGGGCGACGATCGCGGTGGTTCCCGGGACGGAGCTGGTGACGGTCGCAGTGGTTCCCGAGACGGAGCTGGTGACGGTCGCGGTGGTTTCCGGGGGGCAGGGGACGGGATGGGAGGCGGACTTGAGCGGGAGAGGTCGGATGCCGGAGGGTGAGGCGCCGTCGCGGGTGCTGCTGGTGCTCGGGACGAGCGCCGGGGGAGTGGGGCGGCACGTGCGCATGCTCGCGGGCGGGCTGGTCCGTGAGGGGCTCCAGGTCGTCGTGGCGGGGCCGGGGAGCACCGAGGAGGCGTTCGGGTTCTCGCGGATCGCCCGGTTCGCGGAGGTGCCGATCTCGGACCGGCCGCGCCCCGGGCGTGACCTGCGCGCCGTGCTGCGGCTGCGGGCGCTGGCGGCGGGGGCCGACGTCGTGCACGCCCACGGGCTGCGCGCCGGCGCGCTGGCCGCCCTGGCGCTGGCCGGGCGCCGTACCCCGCTGGTGGTGACCCTGCACAACGCGCTGACGGCCGGGGGGATGATCGGGGCGATCTGGGGGGTGCTCGAGCGGGTCACCGCCGCGCGGGCCGACGCGGTCCTCGTCGTCGCCCCCGACCTCGGCGACCGCATGACGGCCCGCGGTGCCCGGAACGTCACCCCCGCCGTCGTCCCCGCGCCGCTCACCGTGCCCCGCCGGCCGCCCGCCGAGGTCCGCGCCGAGCTCCTGGCCGCCGCCCCCGGCGGTGAGGGCCCGGCGGCCGGGTCCACGGCGGAGGAGCGGCCGATCCTGCTGACCGTGGCGCGTCTGGCGCAGCAGAAGGGGCTGGACACGCTGCTGACGGCCGCCGCCGGGCCGTACGAGGGGGTGCGGCCGCTGTTCGTGGTCGCCGGTGAGGGGCCGCTGCGTCCCGGGCTTGCGGCCAGGATCGTCGCCGAGGGGCTTCCCGTGGTGCTGCTCGGGGACCGGCCTGACGTGGCCGACCTGCTGCGGGCGGCCCGTGCCCTGGTCGTGGCGAGCCTCTGGGAGGGCCTGCCGCTCAGCGTGCACGAGGCGCTGCGGGCGGGCACACCGGTGATCGCCACGGCGGTCGGCGGGCTGCCCGGCATGGTGGGCGACGCCGGGCTGCTGGTGCCCCCCGGGGATCCGGCCGCCCTGCGGCGGGAGATCGCCCGCCTGCTCGCCGACCCCGTCCTCGGCCGGCGTCTCGCCGCGGCCGCGTCCGCCCGCGAGCTTCCGGACGAGAAGGACGCCGTCCAGGCGGTACGCGCCGCGTACGAGCAGGCCAG
This sequence comes from Sphaerisporangium aureirubrum, assembly GCF_042658925.1. Lineage (NCBI taxonomy): Bacteria > Bacillati > Actinomycetota > Actinomycetes > Streptosporangiales > Streptosporangiaceae > Sphaerisporangium > Sphaerisporangium aureirubrum. The sequence goes on along the minus strand of NZ_JBHSRF010000027.1, from coordinate 81,156 downwards.
GGGCTCCAGGGGGCGGTGAGCGCCCGTGAGACGGGTGGGGCAGCCTGCCGGGGGCGAGGAGGCGGGTGACATGGGGGTTTACGGGGAACAGGTAGGGGTTTGGGGTGGGATGGGGAGTGATGGGCTGAGCTGGCGGAATGACAGGAGTTGGGGGGAAAGTCGGGCATTGTGCAAAGCCTGATTAGGTAGGGCTTATAAGCTCGCCTATACTCCTCGGCGAGGGGGGGAGTATCCCTACGCGACAGCCTCGTCATCACGGTCCGCCGGTATGGCGTACCCGGGGCTGCCGGTCCGACGCCGTCAGGCGCGGGCGGGAGAGACCTCCGGCACTTTGACGCGGGCCGGAGGTTTGACTTGAGCGTATCGGTGTGGGCATGGGCCGGAGTCATCGGCGGGTTGCTCATCGTCCTGGCGATCGATCTGTGGATCGTCGACCGAGGAGAGCCTCGGGAGTTCTCCCTGCGGCAGGCCGGCTTCTGGGTGGGGTTCTATGTCGCGCTCGCCGTGTTGTTCGGCGTCGGCCTGTTCCTTGTGGCGGGAGCGGACAAGGCCGGTGAGTTCGCGGCCGGGTACCTGACCGAATACAGCTTGAGCATCGACAACCTCTTCATCTTCTACATCATCATGGCGCGCTTCGCCGTTCCACGGCTGTACCAGCACAAGGTCCTGCTGGTCGGCATCCTGCTCGCCCTGGTGATGCGCGGGATCTTCATCGCGGTCGGCGCCGCCGCGCTGGAGCGGTTCAGCTGGCTGTTCTACGTGTTCGGCGCGTTCCTCGTCTACACCGCGGTGAACATGCTGCGGGGCCACGACGAGGAGGAGTTCAAGGAGAACGTCCTGCTGCGCTGGGTGCGCCGGGTCTTCCCCACCACCGACGGCTACGTGGAATCCAAGATCACCGTCAAGGTGGACGGGCGCCGCATGGTGACCCCGATGCTCATCGTGATGGTGGCCATCGGCACCACCGACCTGCTGTTCGCGCTCGACTCGATTCCGGCCATCTTCGGGCTCACCCAGGACGGCTTCATCGTGTTCACCGCGAACGCGTTCGCCCTGATGGGACTGCGTCAGCTGTACTTCCTGCTGGGCGGCCTGTTGCAGCGGTTGGTCTACATCAGCTACGGTCTGTCGTTCATCCTGGCGTTCATCGGGGTTAAACTCGTCCTGGACGCCCTGCACGGCAACGGTGTCGGCTGGGCGCCCGAGGTACCGATCTCTGTCTCGCTGTCGGTCATCGGCGGCACCATGGTGATCACCACTGTCGCGAGCCTGATCAAGGCGAGGCTCGACAGGAGGGCCGGCGCGGCCGAGGCGCGGGCGAAGGTGTCCCAGGGGTAGCGAATTGGTGTGCGAGGCGCTTTGCTTGTCTCGTATTGCTATGTACGGCCTACGGGATGGGTAGCATTCGGCGATAAAGTCACGAACCGGTCTCTGGCCGCGCACACCACAAAGGTTACCTGTGTCCACTGATTCGCCCAGCCACGAACGCCGGCGTGTACGACTGGCTCGTGGAGTCTCCCCCTGGCTGGTGCCCGCCGTGGCAGCCTCCGCGTTGTCGGTGGCGCTGACCCGGCGGTCACGCCGGTGGGCCGTCGCGGCGGTGCCGCTGACCACGCTCACCGGAGCCATGTTCTGGTTCTTCCGGGACCCCGACCGGGTCCCCGGCACCGGCCTGGTGCTCAGCCCGGCCGACGGCGTCGTGCAGAGCATCGACCCCTGGCCGGACGGCCGGACCCGGGTGGCGATCTTCATGAGCCCGCTGGACGTCCACGTGAACCGGGCCCCGCTGGACGGCACCGTGACCTCGATCCAGCACGTCGCGGGCGGCTTCAAGCCCGCGTTCGACAAGGACAGCGACCAGAACGAAAGGGTCGTGTGGCACTTCGACACCGCTCTCGGCACCGTCGAGCTGGTGCAGATCGCCGGCGCCGTGGCGCGCCGCATCGTTCCGTACCTCGGCGAGGGCGCCAAGGTGACGCAGGGAGACCGGATCGGGCTGATCCGGCTGGGCTCCCGGGTGGACGTCTATCTTCCGGAAGGGATCGCCCCCGCGGTGACCGTGGGGCAGCGGATGACGGCAGGGGTGACTCGCGTTGACCATGGCTGATGCCGGCTGGTCCATGGAGGACATGGACGCCGCGGAGGACGAACCGCGCGGACCGGTCGGTAAGGCCTTCCGGCTGTCCGCCGCCGACTCGCTCTCCCTCGGGAACGCGATGTGCGGGTTCCTGGCCGTGTGCGTGCTGGCCTGGTCGGCGATCGGGCAGCTCCAGGCCCAGGGGGAGTTCCGGCCCGACCCGCGCTACTTCGCCACCGCCGTGGTGCTGCTGCTGATCGGCGCCACCTTCGACCTGTTCGACGGCATGGTGGCGCGCAGGTTCCGTGCCTCGGCCATGGGCGCCGAGCTCGACAACCTCGCCGACGTGATCAGCTTCGGGTTCGCCCCGGCGTTCATGGTGGTGGCCTGGGCGGGGTTCTCCCACCGGATGCCGCTGCTGCTGGCGCTGTTCGCCGCGGTGTCGGTGCTGGCGGCGGGCGTGGTGCGGCTGGCCAGGTTCGCCTGCGTGAAGACCAAGAGCGGCGACTTCATGGGCCTGCCCATCCCCATGGGCGCGATGACCGTGGTGTCCATCGTGCTGCTGTTCCAGGCGTCGTACCTCACGCTGCTCGGCGTGTTCGCCGTGGCGTGGCTGATGGTCAGCCGCATCGAGTACCCCAAGCCGAAGGGCAACCTCGCGGCGGTCGTGCTGGCCTGGATCATCCTCAACGTGGCCTGCCTCATCATCTGGGCGGCCGACCTGTCCGGCGGCGACCTGCTGATCCAGATCGGCGCCGCCATGCAGATCGCGCTGGTCTCCGCGATCCCGCTGCGCGTGCTGATGTTCAAGCGGGAGCAGCGCAAGGAGCGCAAGGACACCGAGGCGGCCGTCCGCTAGCGCGGCGCGTCACCACAGACGGCGGAGGCCCGGTTCCCCCTGAGGGGCCGGGCCTCCGGTGCGTCCCGGGCGGCTTCTACCAGCCGCGGGCCCGCCACTCCTCCAGGGAGGGGCGCTCGGCGCCGAGCGTGGTGTCCTTGCCGTGGCCGGGGTAGACCCACGTCTCGTCGGGCAGCCGGTCGAAGATCCGCTCCACCACGTCGGTGTAGAGCCGCTCGAACCTCGCCGGGTCGCGCTCGGTGTTGCCGACGCCGCCGGGGAACAGCGAGTCGCCGGTGAAGACGTGGCCGTCGCCGTACAGCAGGGCGATCGAGCCGGGGGTGTGGCCGCGCAGGTGGATGACGTCCAGGGTGGCCGCGCCGACCGTGACCTGGTCGCCGTGCTCCACCGTCCGGGTGATCGGGACGGGCAGCTCGGGGGCGTCCAGCGGGTGGGCCACCGTCCCGGCGCCGGTGGCCTTGGCCACCTCGGTCAGGGCCAGCCAGTGGTCCTGGTGGCGGTGGGTGGTCACGATCGTGCTGATCGGCGCGCCGCCGATCAGGCCGAGCAGCCGGTCGGGCTCGGCGGCGGCGTCGATGAGCAGGCCGTCGCCGGTCTCGGTGCAGCGCAGCAGGTAGGCGTTGTTGCCGAAGTCGCCAACTTCGATCTTGCTGATCGTCAGGCCGGGGAGCTCGCGCACGTCGGCGGGCCCGTTCGCGGTGACGTCACCGGTGTAGCTCATGGGTACTCCTCGGGTGGGGCCGCCGGGAGGCCGGCAGGCGCCGACGCCGCCGGCCACTTCGGTGCCGCCGGCGGTCTCGCCGCCAGCCTAAGCCCCTCGGCGCCCGCGCGATCACCGAGCCCCGCGCCCTCCCCGGTGAGGCGGCCGGTCATCCAGGCGAGGACGTACGCGGACGGGCCCTCCACCACCGGGCCCTCGCCGAGCCCGCTCCAGACGCGGCCGTCGGCCCGGACCTCGCTCACCGGCCCGCCCTCGCGCGGCCAGCAGGCCAGCGCGTCGTGCAGCTCCCGCCGGACGAACGCCGCCGGCCAGTCGGCCCAGGTGTAGCCGGACCCGAGGTCGGAGTGGTGGATCTCCACCTCCCGGAGCCTGCGGGACAGGATGTACCACGCCGGGTGCTCGGGCGGCTGCATCCCGCTCACCATGGCCGCCCAGCGCTCTTGCGGCATGGTCGCGACGGCGTGGTCCAGGCGGGCCGTGCTCTCGGCGAGGTCATCGTAATGCTCCTTCGCCGGACGGGCCGCGCCTTCCGCTATCTCGGCGTCCCGCGTCGCCGCGTCCGGGTACTGTGGGGTGTACACACCCGTCCTGGCCCAGGTCATCAGGTTGAGATGGCTGTCGGCATTGCGCGCGATATGCGTGAGCAGATGGCCGCGGGTCCAGCCCGGAAGCAGGGAGGGGGCCGCGACGTCCGGGTCGGAGAGCCGGGCCACGGCGGCGAGCAGCCGGTCGTTGGCCGCGGAGAGTTCGGTTTTGAGGTCGTCGAGAACGGTCATGCACGACATCATTGCGCTAGACATCCCAGACCGCGCGACCGCGTCTCGCGGCAGGGCACCGCGTGTTCCGGGTGGGACGTCCCGCCCCCCTCGCGGTGGACCGGAATTGTCGGACCCCCTCGTTAGAGTGACCGCGACTAGTCAGAGGCGGCCGCATCGGGCCGTCGTGGATCCGCACCCCTACCTGAGAGATCTGCCGTGGCCGACCGCTTGATCGTTCGTGGCGCTCGCGAACACAACCTGAAGGACGTCTCGCTCGACCTGCCCCGGGACGCCTTGATCGTATTCACCGGCCTGTCCGGTTCCGGTAAGTCCAGCCTGGCCTTCGACACGATCTTCGCCGAGGGCCAGCGGCGCTACGTCGAGTCGCTCTCGGCGTACGCACGGCAGTTCCTCGGCCAGATGGACAAACCCGACGTCGACTTCATCGAGGGCCTGTCGCCCGCGGTGTCGATCGACCAGAAGTCGACGTCCCGCAACCCCCGCTCCACCGTCGGCACCATCACCGAGGTCTACGACTACCTGCGCCTGCTGTGGGCGCGCATCGGCAAGCCCCACTGCCCGCGCTGCGCCCGTCCCATCGCCCGCCAGACCCCCCAGCAGATCGTCGACCGGGTCATGGAGCTGTCCGAGGGCACCCGCTTCCAGGTGATCGCCCCGGTGGTGCGCGGCCGCAAGGGCGAGTACGCCGAGCTGTTCCGCGAGCTGCAGACCAAGGGGTTCGCCCGCGCCCGGGTGGACGGCACGGTGGTCAGGCTCGAGGAGCCCCCCACGCTGAAGAAGTACGAGAAGCACGACATCGAGGTGATCGTCGACCGGCTCTCGGTCAAGGACACCGCGCGCCGCCGCCTCAACGACTCGGTGGAGACCGCGCTCCAGCTGTCCGGCGGCACGATCACCCTCGACTTCGTCGACCTCCCCGAGGACGACCCCGGGCGCGAGCGGTTCTACTCCGAGCACCTGTACTGCCCCTACGACGACCTGTCGTTCGAGGAGCTCGAGCCCCGGTCGTTCTCGTTCAACTCGCCGTTCGGCGCCTGCCCCGACTGCACCGGCCTCGGCACCCGCATGGAGGTCGACCCCGAGCTCGTGGTGCCCGACCCCGAGCGCACGCTCGGCGACGGCGCCCTGTCACCGTGGGCGGGCGGCCACACCAGCGACTACTTCATCCGCCTGATCGAGGCGCTCGGCCTCGCCGTCGGCTTCGACCTGGACACCCCGTGGGAGCGGCTGCCCAAGCAGGCCCAGAAGTCCCTCCTGCACGGTCACGACGAGCAGGTCCACGTCCGCTACAGCAACCGCTACGGCCGGCAGCGCTCCTACTACACGACCTTCGAGGGCGTGATCCCGTGGGTGCAGCGGCGGCACGCCGAGGCCGAGAGCGACTCCTCGCGCGAGCGGTACGAGGGCTTCATGCGCGAGATCCCCTGCCCGGCCTGCAAGGGGGCGCGGCTCAAGCCGGTGTCCCTGGCGGTGACGGTCAGCGAGCGGTCCATCGCCGACATCTCGGGCATGTCGATCGGCGAGTGCGCGGCGTTCCTCGGCTCGCTCGCCCTCTCCGAGCGGGACATGCACATCGCCGAGCGGGTGGTCAAAGAGATCAACGCGCGGCTCGGCTTCCTGCTCGACGTCGGCCTCGACTACCTCACGCTGGACCGCGCCGCGGGCACCCTGGCCGGCGGCGAGGCGCAGCGCATCCGGCTGGCCACCCAGATCGGCTCCGGCCTGGTCGGCGTGCTGTACGTCCTGGACGAGCCGTCCATCGGCCTGCACCAGCGCGACAACCAGCGGCTGCTGGACACCCTGATCCGGCTGCGCGACATGGGCAACACGCTGATCGTCGTCGAGCACGACGAGGACACCATCGCCATGGCCGACTGGGTGGTGGACATCGGGCCGGGCGCCGGGGAGCACGGCGGCCAGGTCGTGGTGTCCGGCACCGTCGAGCAGCTGCTGGCAAGCGAGGACTCCCTGACGGGGGCCTACCTGTCGGGGCGCCGGTCCATCGACGTCCCGGCCACCCGGCGCAAGCGGGACGCCAAGCGCCGGCTGGTGGTCAAGGGCGCCAGGGAGCACAACCTCAAGGGCGTGGACGTCGAGTTCCCGCTCGGGGTGTTCACCGCGGTCACCGGCGTGTCGGGCTCGGGCAAGTCCACCCTGGTCAACGACATCCTGTACGCCGCGCTGGCCAAGGAGCTGAACGGCGCCAAGACCGTGCCGGGCCGCCACTCCCGGGTCACCGGCACCGACCTCGTCGACAAGGTCGTCCACGTCGACCAGAGCCCGATCGGGCGCACGCCGCGGTCCAACCCGGCCACCTACACCGGGGTGTTCGACCACGTGCGCAAGCTGTTCGCCCAGACCACCGAGGCCAAGATCCGCGGCTATCAGCCGGGCCGGTTCAGCTTCAACGTCAAGGGCGGCCGGTGCGAGGCGTGCTCCGGCGACGGCACCATCAAGATCGAGATGAACTTCCTGCCGGACGTCTACGTCCCCTGCGAGGTCTGCCACGGCGCCCGGTACAACCGGGAGACCCTGGAGGTCCACTACAAGGGCAAGACCATCTCCGAGGTGCTCGACATGCCGATCGAGGAGGCGCTGGAGTTCTTCGACGCGATCCCGGCGATCAAGCGCCACCTCAAGACGCTCAACGACGTCGGCCTGGGGTACGTCCGGCTCGGCCAGCCGGCCACCACCCTGTCCGGCGGCGAGGCGCAGCGGGTCAAGCTGGCCTCCGAGCTGCAGCGCCGGTCCACCGGCCGCACGGTGTACGTCCTGGACGAGCCGACCACCGGCCTCCACTTCGAGGACATCCGCAAGCTCCTCGGGGTGCTCGGCCGCCTGGTCGACGGCGGGAACACCGTGATCGTGATCGAGCACAACCTCGACGTGATCAAGACGGCGGACCACATCATCGACATGGGGCCCGAGGGCGGGTCGCGCGGCGGTGAGGTGCTCGCGATCGGCACGCCCGAGCAGGTGGCCCGGATCGAGGACAGCCACACCGGGCGCTTCCTCAGCAAGATTCTGGCGACCTGATCCCGGGGGATTCAGACGTCCCCAACTAATGAAACATTCAACCGGTCCACACGCGCGGGTGGCCTGGACTGTGGTCAACCGCCCCGGCGGTCCCGTCAGCACCGTCCTGGCCACCTGATCTAATGAAAGATTCAACGAACTATGTGATTTGAGCCGGACGTTATGCGTATTCGTTCATACTTCCTGAGTCGGGCGTGGCTCAACCTGAACCAAATCCGGTCGCGGATCGTACCGGGTAGGACTCACCTCAAGGAAGGCGAACGATGACGGAGACGGAAACGACACGGCGCGCGGTCATGGTCGGCGCCGGCGGCGCGGGCCTCGCCGCGGTGCTGAGCGCGTGCAGTGGGTACGGTGCCGCCCCCGCCGGCAACGGCGCGGCGACTGAGCCCGCCCCGACCGGGGAGGCGTCGCCGTCCGGCGGTTCCGGCGCCGGGGACTCGGTGGGCGGCCTGGCCAGCACCGCCGACATCCCCAAGGGCGGTGGCAAGATCTTCAAGGCAGAGAAGATCGTCATCACCCAGCCATCGGACGGCGAGTTCAAGGCGTTCAGCTCGATCTGCCCCCACATGCAGTGCCCCGTGGGCTCGGTCAGTGGCGGCAGCATCGTCTGCCACTGCCACAACAGTAAGTTCAGCATCGCCGACGGCTCGGTACAGGAGGGCCCCTCCAAGGAGGGCCTGGCCGAAAAGCCCATCAAGGTAGACGGCGGCAACATCGCCCTAGCCTGACGCATTCCCACCACGGCCCCACACTCCGCGGGCGCCCCGGTCCCCTCCGGAGCACCCCTCCACCCGCGGAGCCACCGCCCCGGCCGTGCAACGCCCAACCCGGCGCCCCACCCCGCGTGGCACCCTCACCCCCACGCCCCCGAAAGGACGCCGGACGACCACCCCACCCGGAGCCCTCCACACAACCTCCCGCTCCACCGTTTCCACCATCAGAACGACCGGTCACCATGCGCCACCGTCATGGGTTACGTCCGTCGTCGGGACGAGTAGTGACCATGCGCCGGCGTCGTGGGTCCGACCATCACCGGCACGAGCGGTTCATCAGCGGCGTCGTGGGTTTCGTCCGCGGCCGGGCTAAGTGGTGACCACATGCCGGCGGCGTGGGCTTCGTCCGGCAGGAGAAGCGGTCACCGTGCGCCTGTGTCGTGGGCTTCGTCCGCCCGGTGGGTGAAGTGGTCACTGTGCGCCTGTGTCGTGGGCTTCGTTCACGGGTGGGTGAAGTGGTCACTGTGCGCCTGTGTCGTGGGTTCGTCCGCCGGTGGGTGAGTGGTCACCGTGCGTTGTGCTGTGGGTTCGTCCGCCGGTGGGACGAACGAGCGGTCACCATGCGCCACCGTCCCGGGGTTGTTCGACCGGCGCCGCGGCGGCGGGACGTGGGACGGCGAATTCGGCGCCGTCTTACGGTGGTTGACCGGCCGGGCGGGACGGTAGGACGGGGTGATCGATCCGGCGCCGTAGTACTCACTGCCCACCCGAGGCGCGTGAACTTCGCGGATATGCGGTACCTCGTGACGGCGGGCACGGGGGGCTACACGTGCGGAGATCGCGGGGGGCTACCGTGTGCGGAGGTCTCGGGGGCGTGGTCCGGGAGATCGCCGGGGGGGTGTGACCACCGCTTGTTCCCGGTGGTGGGTGGACGCCGGGGCGGTGGGTGGTGTGGGGTGGGTGCTCGGCCTGGGGTGGAAGGGCTGGGCGGGGCCCCCTAAGCGGGTGGCTTGGGGCCCTGATCTGTCGGTGGGGGCGGATAGGCTTTCTTTGTGGCCAGACCCGCGAACACCCCCCTGAGTTACCGGCCCGAGCCCGGGTCGGTCCCCGAGTCGCCGGGTGTCTACCGGTTCCGGGACGCCCACGGCCGGGTGATCTATGTCGGCAAGGCCAAGAGCCTGCGGCAGCGGCTCAACTCCTACTTCGCCGACTTCGCCGGGCTGCACCCCCGCACCCAGACCATGCTCACCACCGCCGAGCGCGTCGACTGGACGGTGGTCGGCACCGAGGTCGAGGCCCTCCAGCTCGAATACTCCTGGATCAAAGAGTTCGACCCCCGCTTCAACGTCAAGTACCGCGACGACAAGTCCTACCCCTACCTCGCCGTCACCATGGGCGAGGAGTTCCCCCGGGTCCAGGTGATGCGCGGCGCCAAGCGCAAGGGCACCCGCTACTTCGGTCCCTACTCCCACGCCTGGGCCATCCGCGAGACCGTGGACCTGCTGCTGCGGGTGTTCCCCATCCGCACCTGCTCGGCGGGCGTGTTCAAGCGGGCCGGCCAGATCGGCCGCCCCTGCCTGCTCGGGTACATCGACAAGTGCTCGGCCCCCTGCGTCGCCAGGGTGACCCCCGAGGAGCACCGGGCCCTCGCCGCCGACTTCTGCGACTTCATGGGCGGCAACACCGGCCGCTTCATCAAGCGGCTGGAACGCGAGATGCGCGAGGCCGCCGCCGCCGAGGAGTACGAACGGGCCGCGCGCCTGCGCGACGACATCCAGGCGCTCCAGCGGGCCCTGGAGAAGCAGGCCGTGGTCCTCACCGAGGACACCGACTGCGACGTCGTCGCCCTCGCCGAAGATCCCCTGGAGGCAGCCGTCCAGGTGTTCTACGTGCGCGGCGGGCGCATCCGCGGCCAGCGCGGCTGGGTGGTCGGCGAGGTCGACGAGAACGGCCCCGGCGAGCTGGTGGAGCACTTCCTGCTCCAGATGTACGCCGAGGCGGCGCCGGAGGCGGTGCCCCGCGAGGTGCTGGTGCCCGCCATGCCGCCGGACGCCGAGGCCCTGGCCGAGCTGCTCGGCGAGCGCAGGGGCGGCAGGGTCGAGGTGCGGGTGCCCCGGCGCGGCGACAAGAAGACCCTGATGGAGACGGTCGAGCGCAACGCCAAGGAGGCGCTGGTCCAGCACAAGCTGCGCCGTTCCAGCGACCTGACCACCCGCAGCCGGGCCCTGCAGGAGATCGCCGACGCGCTCGGCCTGGAGCAGGCACCGCTGCGCGTCGAGTGTTACGACGTGTCCCACCTGCAGGGGGACGACGTGGTGGCCTCCATGGTGGTGTTCGAGGACGGCCTGGCCCGTAAGAGCGAGTACCGCCGGTTCGCGATCCGCGGCATGGCCGGGCAGGGGGACGTCGCGTCCATCTACGAGGTCATCTGCCGCAGGTTCAAGCGGTACCTGGAGGAGCGGTCCTCCAGCGGCGAGCTGGACCCCGAGCCGATCGACCCCGAGACCGGCAAGCCGCGCAGGTTCGCCTACCCGCCGAACCTCGTCGTCGTGGACGGCGGCCCCGCCCAGGTGGCGGCGGCCCAGCGGGCGCTGGACGAGCTCGGCGTGGACGACGTCGCGGTGAGCGGCCTGGCCAAGCGCCTGGAGGAGGTCTGGCTGCCCGGCGACGACCAGCCCGTCATCCTGCCGAGGTCCAGCGAGGGCCTTTATCTTCTGCAAAGGGTGCGTGACGAGGCCCACCGCTTCGCGATCACCTACCATCGGGCCAAGCGCGCCAAGTCGTTGACGGAGAGCGCCCTGGACGAGATCCGCGGCCTGGGCGCGGCCCGCAAACAGGCGCTACTCAGACATTTCGGATCCGTCAAACGGTTGCGGGGGGCGACCGTGGACGAGATCCAGGAGATTCCAGGCATCGGCCGTGCCACGGCCGAGGCCATCGTCGCGGCGCTGAAGGGGGAGAGCACGTGACCGAGCACAGGAGACCGTCCGGCAGACCCGCCACACCCCACCCGGCACCCACCACAGGATCGGGCGCCACCGGGAGTACGGCCGAGCAACCGGACACGGCCACAGGATCAGGTCCCACCAGAGGAACGGCCGCCACGGGGCCCGGCACGCCCGTGGGATCGGGCGCCGCAGGGACGGGCACCGCCAGAGGAACGGCCGCGGGGCCGGGTACGGCCGCGGGCTCGGGTGCCGCCGGAGGGACGGGTATTCCGGGGCCGGACACGGCCGTAAGCGCGGGTATCGCCGCAGGGGCGGGTGCCGCAGGGCCAGGTTCGGCTGCTGGGGCGCGTTCCGCTGCGGGGACGGGTGCTTCGGGGCCGGGTACGGCCGGAAGGGCGGGTGTCGCCGCAGGGGCGGGTGCCGCTGGGCCGGGTTCGGCTGCTGGGGCGGGTTCGGCTGCTGGGCCGGGTTCCGCCGCGGGGACGGGTGCGTCGGGGCCGGGTACGGTCGCGCGGTCGGGTTCCGCTGGGGGGACGGGTGCTTCGGGGGCGGATACGGCCGTGAGGGCGAGTGTTGCCGCTGGGGGAGCGGGTGCTTCGGGGGCGGTTGCGGGTGCGGGTTCCGCTGGGGGTGTGGGGGCTGTGCGTGTGGGTGTCGCGGGTGGGAGTGGGGGGGCGGGGGATACCGCGTTTGTCATCATTACCGGGATGTCGGGGGCCGGGCGGAGTACGGCGGCCAAGGCGTTGGAGGATCTCGGCTGGTTCGTGATCGACAATCTGCCGCCGGGGATGTTGTTCGCCATGGCCGAGGAGGCCGGGCGGGTGCAGCTGGACACCGACAAGGTGGCCGCCGTGGTCGACGTGCGCAGCATGGCGTTCACCACGGATCTGAACACCGCGATCGAGGAGCTGGAGGGGCGCGGCGTCGCGGTGCGGGTGGTGTTCCTGGAGGCCAGCGACGAGGAGCTGGTCCGCAGGTTCGAGGCGGTGCGGCGCCCGCATCCCCTCCAGGGTGAGGGCAGGCTGGTGGACGGCATCGCCCGCGAGCGCGGCCTGCTGCGCGACGTCCGGGCCAACGCCGACCTGGTCATCGACACCACCGCGCACAACGTCCACGAGCTGCGCGGCAAGATCGTCTCGTTCTTCGGCGGGGAGGGCCGTCCCGGCCTGCGGGTCAACGTGCTCTCCTTCGGCTTCAAGTACGGCCTCCCGGTCGACGCGGACCTGGTGGTCGACTGCCGTTTCCTGCCGAACCCCCACTGGGTGCCCGAGCTGCGCCCCATGACGGGCCTGGACGCCCCCGTGCGCGATTACGTCCTCAGCCAGCCGGGCGCCAAGGAGTTCCTCGACGCCTACGAGGAGGTCGTCGGCGTCATCGCGGCGGGTTACGTCCGCGAGGGCAAGGGATACGCCACCCTCGCCGTCGGCTGCACCGGAGGCAAGCACCGCAGCGTCGCCATGGCCGAGCAGATCGGCGCCCGATTGCGTGATCGGGGGATGGAAGTGCAGGTGAGCCATAGGGACACAGGCCGCGAGTGAGCCACCAGAACCCCCGGACAACGACGTCCGCCTTCACCGCTCCCGCCCGGAGCGGCCCACCTTCCGCGCCCGGTGCCGCCCACCGGCCCGCGGGCGAGGCTCCACTCGCCGGCCCTGACCCGTTCCACGACCCCGGCCCGCCCGCCGGGCGGGACCGGCATGCCCGCCCGCGACAGGGTGACGTGCCGGAGCGGGACGCCGGAGACGGTGCCGAGGTCGGCAGGGGACCGCGGGTGGTGGCGTTCGGTGGGGGCCATGGGCTTTACGCGTCCTTGTCGGCGCTGCGGAGGGTGGTGGGGAAGGTCACGGCCGTGGTCACCGTGGCGGATGACGGGGGATCCAGTGGGCGGTTGCGGCGGGAGCTCGGGGTGCTGCCGCCGGGGGATCTGCGGATGGCGCTGGCGGCGTTGTGCGGGGACGACGAATGGGGGCGGACCTGGAGCGAGGTCGTGCAGCATCGGTTCCGCAGCGAGGGGGAGTTACACGGTCACGCGGTCGGCAATCTGCTGATCGTGGCGCTCTGGGAACTGCTCGACGACCCCGTGGCGGGGCTCGACTGGGTGGGGCGCCTGCTCGGCGCGCACGGGCGGGTGCTGCCGATGGCGTCGGTGCCCATCGACATCGAGGCCGAGGTGGAGCTGGACGGCGTGCTCAGCGTGGTCCGCGGCCAGGTGGCGTGCGCCGGCACGCCGGGCAACGTCCGGTCGATCTCACTGGTGCCCGCCGACCCCCCGGCCTGCCCGGAGGCGGTGGCGGCGGTCCGCGACGCCGACTGGGTGGTGCTCGGCCCCGGCTCGTGGTTCACCAGCGTGCTGCCGCACCTCATGGTGCCGGAGCTCGCCGAGGCGCTGCACCGCACCGCCGCCCGCCGCCTGGTGGCGCTCAACCTGGCGCCCCAGCCGGGCGAGACCGACGGGTTCTCCGCCGAGAAGCACCTCCAGGTGCTGCACGAGCACGCCCCCGGCCTCACCGTCGACGTGGTGCTCGCCGACCCCGGCGTGGTGGGCGAGCGCGGCGAGCTGGAGAAGGCCGTCGAGTCTCTCGGCGGCCGCCTGGTGCTGGCCGAGGTGGCCGCCTCCGACGGCTCACCCAGGCACGATGCACGACGGCTTGCCTCGGTCCTGGACGAGATTTTCCGTGAGAAGCGTTGATCCTGGTCAGCGCGCCCACAGGGTGCGAGAGACTTGCCGGGGGCCCGCGGAGCCACGTGGCGGCGACGCACCGGCCGCCGGGTACGGCGCGGCGGCGCCGTCAATGACGACGGGTCGGTATGTCTGTATGGGGGAGGACACACGCACATGGCCATGACGGGTGTGGTGAAGGACGAGCTGAGCCGGCTCGCGGTGCTTAAGCCCTGCTGCCGCAAGGCCGAGGTGTCGACCCTGTTGCGGTTCGCGAGCGGCCTGCACCTGGTGGGCGGGCGCATCGTCATCGAGGCGGAGCTGGACACCAACGCCACCGCCCGGCGCCTGATCAAGGACATCGGCGAGGTGTTCGGCCACAAGGCCGAGGTGATGGTGCTGGCCCCGGCGGGCCTGCGCAAGGGGTCGCGCTACGTGGTCCGGGTGTACCGCGACGGTGAGGCGCTGGCCCGGCAGACCGGTTTGATCGACAACCACGGCCGCCCGGTGCGCGGGCTGCCCCGGCAGGTGGTCGCGGGGGCGACCTGTGACGCCGAGGCGGCCTGGCGCGGGGCGTTCCTGGCGCACGGCTCGCTGACCGAGCCGGGCCGCTCGATGTCGCTGGAGGTCACCTGCCCAGGCCCGGAGGCGGCGCTGGCGCTGGTCGGCGCGGCCCGGCGGCTGAAGATCCACGCCAAGGCCCGCGAGGTGCGCGGGGTGGACCGCGTGGTGGTCAGGGACGGCGACGCGATCGGCGCGCTGCTCACCCGGCTCGGCGCGCACGACAGCGTGCTGGCCTGGGAGGAGCGCCGCATGCGCCGCGAGGTGCGCGCCACGGCGCACCGCCTGGCCAACTTCGACGACGCCAACCTCCGCAGGTCCGCCCGGGCGGCGGTGGCGGCCGGGGCGCGGGTGCAGCGGGCACTGGAGATCCTCGGCGACGACGCCCCCGAGCACCTGGTGATCGCCGGCCGGCTGCGGGTCGAGCACAAGCAGGCGTCGCTGGAGGAACTCGGCCAGATCGCCGACCCGCCGCTCACCAAGGACGCCATCGCGGGACGCATCCGCCGCCTGCTCGCCATGGCCGACAAGCGGGCCTCCGACCTCGGGATCGCGGCGACCGACGCCAACCTCACGGCGGACATGCTCGCCCCCTGAGCGGGGGGGCGGAGCCACGTGGTCTACACCAATGGGCACCCGGTAGGCTTGCGTGAGGTTTCAGCCCGCCACGGCGCCGGCCCGAGCCGGCGCACGAAGTTCGAGGAGATCTGGTCCCGTGAGCATCCGCGTAGGCATCAACGGCTTCGGCCGCATCGGCCGCAACTTCTGGCGTGCCGTGGCGGCGAGCGGCAAGGACATCGAAGTCGTCGCGGTCAACGACCTGACCGACAACGCCACGCTGGCCCACCTGCTGAAGTACGACAGCATCCTGGGCCGTCTTCCGTACGAGGTGAAGAGCTCGGCCGACGAGATCACCGTCGACGGCAAGGCGATCAAGGCGTTCGCCGAGCGCGACCCGGCCAAGCTGCCCTGGGGCGACCTCGGCGTGGACGTTGTCGTCGAGTCGACCGGCCTGTTCACCGACGCCGCCAAGGCCCGCGTGCACGCCGACAACGGCGCCAAGAAGGTGATCATCTCCGCGCCCGCCAAGGGTGAGGACATCACCATCGTTATGGGCGTCAACCACGACAAGTACGACCCGTCGGCGCACACGATCATCTCCAACGCCTCCTGCACCACCAACTGCCTGGCCCCCATGGCGAAGGTCATCAACGACACCTTCGGCATCGAGAAGGGCCTGATGACCACCATCCACGCCTACACCCAGGACCAGAACCTCCAGGACGGCCCGCACAAGGACCTCCGCCGCGCCCGCGCCGCCGCGCTGAACATCGTGCCCACCTCCACCGGCGCCGCCAAGGCGATCGGCCTGGTGCTCCCCGAGCTGAAGGGCAAGCTGGACGGCTTCGCGCTGCGCGTGCCGATCCCCACCGGCTCGGCGACCGACCTCACCGTCGAGCTCAAGCGCGAGGTCACCGTGGAGGAGGTCAACGCCGCGCTCAAGGCCGCGGCCGAGGGCCCGCTGCGCGGCTACCTCACCTACACCGAGGACGAGATCGTGTCCTCCGACATCGTCACCGACCCCTCGTCCTGCATCTTCGACGCCGGCCTGACCAAGGTCATCGGCAACCAGGTGAAGGTCGTCGGCTGGTACGACAACGAGTGGGGTTACTCCAACCGCCTCGGCGACCTCATCGAGCTGGTGGGCGCGCAGCTCTGATGCGCACCATCGACACGCTCGACGTCAAGGGCCGGCGCGTGCTCGTGCGCGCCGACCTCAACGTCCCCCTCGACGGGGACGTCATCACCGACGACGGCCGCATCCGCGCGTCGCTGCCCACGATCAACGACCTGGCCGGGCGCGGGGCGCGCGTCATCGTCTGCGCCCACCTCGGCCGCCCGAAGGGCAAGGTCGTGCCCGAGTTCTCGCTGGCCCCGGTCGCGGCCCGCCTCGGCGAGCTGCTCGGCCGCCCGGTGCGCTTCGCCTCCGACGTGGTCGGCGAGTCCGCCCGCGCGGTCGTGACGGCGCTCGGCGACGGCGAGGTCGCCCTCCTGGAGAACCTCCGCTTCGAGGCGGGCGAGGACTCCAAGGACGACGCGGCGCGCGGCGCGTTCGCCGACAAGCTGGCCGGCCTCGCCGAGCTGTACGTCGGCGACGGGTTCGGCGCGGTGCACCGCAAGCACGCCAGCGTCTACGACGTGCCGAAGATCCTCCCGCACGCGGCGGGCGGCCTGATCGTGGCCGAGGTCGAGGTCCTAAAGAAGCTCACCGAGGACACCGCGCGGCCGTACGCCGTGGTGCTCGGCGGCGCCAAGGTCTCCGACAAGCTCGGTGTGATCGCCAACCTGCTCACCAAGGTCGACCGGCTGATCGTCGGCGGCGGCATGGCGTACACCTTCCTCAAGGCCCAGGGCCACGAGGTCGGCAACTCCCTGCTCCAGGAGGACCAGCTCGGCCAGGTGAGCGGCTTCATCGCCGAGGCGGAGAAGCGCGGCGTCGACCTGGTGCTGCCGGTCGACATCCTGGCCGCCACCCACTTCGCGGAGGACGCGCCGCACGACGTGGTCGAGGCGACGGCGATCCCCGCCGACCGCGAGGGCCTGGACATAGGCCCGAAGACCCGCGAGCTGTTCGCGGCCAAGCTGGCCGACGCGCGGACCATCTTCTGGAACGGCCCGATGGGCGTGTTCGAGTTCGAGGCGTTCGCCGACGGCACCCGTGCCGTCGCCGAGGCGCTGATAGCCTCCGAGGGCTTCACCGTCGTCGGCGGTGGCGACTCGGCGGCCGCCGTGCGCAAGCTCGGCCTCCCCGAGGACGGCTTCTCCCACATCTCGACCGGTGGCGGGGCCAGTCTCGAATACCTTGAGGGCAAGACCCTTCCCGGACTCGCCGCGCTGGAGGACTGACCATCATGACGACCGTGAGGCCGCAGCGGGCGGAGCGTGCGCGATGAGCACCGCCCGCAAGCCCCTGATGGCGGGCAACTGGAAGATGAACCTCAACCACCTCGAGGCCATCGCCCTGGTCCAGAAGCTGGCGTTCACGCTCACCGACAAGGACTTCGACCGCGCCGACGCGGCGGTGCTGCCGCCGTTCACCGACCTGCGCAGCGTGCAGACCCTGGTGGACGGCGACAAGCTCCGCATCCTGTACGGCGCGCAGGACGTCTCCGAGCACGACGGCGGCGCTTACACCGGCGAGGTGAGCGGCACCATGCTCGCCAAGCTGGGCTGCACGTTCGTGCTGGCCGGCCACTCCGAGCGGCGGCAGTACCACCGCGAGGACGACCAGCTCGTCAACGCCAAGGTGCAGGCCGCCTACCGCCACGGCCTGACGCCGATCCTGTGCGTCGGCGAGGGGCTGCCGGTCCGCCAGGCGGGCGGCCAGGTGGCGTACACCCTCTCCCAGCTCGACGCGGCGCTGAACGGCGTGAAGACCGATCAGGCCAAGTCGATCGTGGTGGCCTATGAGCCGGTCTGGGCGATCGGCACCGGCGAGGTGGCCACTCCGGACGACGCGCAGGAGGTGTGCGGGGCGATCCGCACGCGACTCGCCGAGCTGTACGACACCGAGGTGGCCGCGGCCGTCCGTATCCTTTACGGTGGGTCGGTCAAGTCCGGCAACATCGCGGGCATCATGGCGCAGCCGGATGTCGACGGTGCCCTGGTCGGCGGCGCGAGCCTAGATCCGGCGGAATTCGTTAAGATCTGTCGATTTGGCGAAATGTCGGGCTAGCTGAAGAGTTTGGGAGGTACGACGTGGGATTACGACGTACTCTCAAAGAGAAGCCTTGAATCGTCGGAAGACGATGGTCGTGCAGGTCAGGTCGCGCCCCGGCGCGCGTTACACGGAAACAGGTCAACGGTGATCATCGGAATCTCCATCGCCCTCATACTCGCGAGTGGCCTCATGGTCCTGCTCGTGCTGCTCCACAAGGGCAAGGGTGGCGGCCTCTCGGATCTCTTCGGCGGTGGGTTCACGTCGTCGTTCGGTGGATCCTCGGTGGTGGAACGCAACCTCGACCGGCTCACGATCATCACCGGTTCGATATGGCTCGTCTGCATCGTCGCGCTGGGCCTGTTGCTGAAGCCGTAGCGCTCCGCCGGGCAGGCTGAGAGAGTTCTTCCCCGCCGGTGGCGGGCGATCAAGCGAGGAGTTCATCCGTGGGCAGTGGCAACGCGATCCGTGGTAGCCGTGTCGGCGCAGGTCCGATGGGGGAGGCCGAGCGCGGCGAGGCGGCGCCTCGCGTGCGGGTCTCGTTCTGGTGCGCCAACATGCACGAGACGCGTCCGAGCTTCGCCAGCGACGCGGCCGTCCCGGAGTACTGGGACTGCCCGCGGTGCGGCCTCCCCGCCGGTCAGGACGAGACGGCTCCGCCCGCTCCGCCGCGCAACGAGCCGTACAAGACGCACCTCGCGTACGTGAAGGAGCGGCGCAGCGACACCGACGGCGCGGCGATCCTCGCCGAGGCCCTGGAGCGCCTGCGCAACAACCGTTCGCCCTGGTAGAACGCCGTCTCGAAGGCTCCCCCGGGTCCGCCCGGGGGGCCTTTCGTGCTTTCGCGCGTCTCAGGGCCGCTCGTACACCGCCTCGCCGCCCGCGAACGTCATCGCGACCCGGGTGGTCCAGATCTCCCCGGGCGGCAGCGTGAACGGGTCGCGGTCGAGCACGACGAGGTCCGCGCGGCCGCCCTCGGCGATCACGCCGGCGTCGTCGTCGTGGTTGATCCACGCCGAGCCCGCGGTGTACGCCGCCATGACCGTCGCCAGGTCGATCCGCTGCTCGGGCAGGAACGGCGTGCCCGCGGTCGGGTAGCCCGCGTGCACCGACCCGCCGGGCTCGGTGCGGTTGACCGCGACGTGCATGCCCTGCAGCGGGTCGGCCGAGGAGACCGGCCAGTCGCTGCCCGCGCACAGCCGCGCCCCGGTGCGCACCAGCTCGGCGAAGGGGTACTGCCACGACGAGCGCTCCTCGCCGAGGAAGGGGATGCACAGCTCGTCCATCTGCAGGTGGTGGGTGGCCCACAGCGGCTGCAGGTTGGCGGTGACGCCGAGGCGGCCGAAGCGCGGCACGTCGGACGGCTCGATGATCTGCACGTGCGCGATGTGGTGGCGGTTGCTGGGCGAGGTGCCCTCCAGGGCGTCCAGCGACTCCCGGACGGCCCGCTCCCCGATGGCGTGGAAGTGCACCTGGAACCCCAGCCGGTCCAGCTCGGCCACGTGGCCGCGCAGCAGGACCGGGTCCACGTACGACAGGCCGCGCTGATCGGGCCCGCAGCCGCAGTACGGCTCTATGACCGCCGCGGTGAAGTTCTCCGCGATGCCGTCCTGCATGATCTTGACACTGCCCGCCGAGAACAGCCCGCCCGCCATGGCGCGGCGCGCGGTAAGCTCCTCGATCTGCTCGGCGCCTCGCGTGCGGTCCCACCACAGGGCGCCGACCACGCGGGCCCTGAGCCGGCCTGAGGCGGCGGCGGACAGGTACGCGGGCAGATTGTCGTCCGAGCCCGCGTACGAGCCCACGATGGCGTCCTGCCAGCCGGTGACGCCCAGCGAGAACAGGTGGTCCTGCGCGTCCAGCAGCGCCGCCTCGATGTCCGCGGGGGAGGGGCGGGGGGTGAGCAGTCCCACGAGGTCCATCGCGCCCTCGTGCAGCACGCCGCTCGGCGTGCCGTCCCGGTCGCGCTCGATGCGCCCGTCGGCGGGGTCGGGCGTGGCGGCGGTGACGCCGGCGAGCTCCAGTGCCCGGGTGTTCACCCAGGCCGCGTGGTGGTCGCGCTGGATCAGGTACGCGGGCCGGTCGAGGAAGTCGAGCTGCGAGCGGTGCGGGAGGCCGCCGGGGAACGCCGCCATGTCCCAGCCGCCGCCGTCGATCCACGGCCGGTCCGGGTGCGCCGCGGCGTACGCGGACACGATCTCCAGGTAGGCGGGCAGGCCGAACACCTCCGACAGCTCGCACTTCGCCCGTTCCAGCCCGGCCTGCACGGGGTGGACGTGCGCGTCGGTGAAGCCTGGGGTGAGCAGCCGCCCGGCCAGGTCCACGGTGTCGTGGCCGGGACGCGCCAGGGGCACCACGTCGGCCTCGGCGCCGACGGCGGCGACGCGGCCGTCCCGCACCAGCACCGCGTCCGGGCCGCCGGCCGGCGGGGGGCAGGGGGTGGGGCCGGTGAACACGGGGCCGCCCCGGAAAATCAGATCGCTCATCGAGGACATCCTGCTCCATCAACGGGTGGCCACGGTGACCGGCCCGCCTGGTGAGCCTAGTGATTCCTGACAAATGTGATGGAACACGTGTTAAGCGCAAAACCGCCGAACGAAACCCCTGGCTCATCGCTGCGTAGCAGTCCCGTAACAGAGCGACTGCATCCTTGGAGACTCGGGATGAAGGTGATGGAGGAGGTTGGGGAATGGGTTTCCTGCGGATCCGGACCACCGTGGACGAACGGCCGGGCAGGCTGGCGTCCCTCGCCGCCGCGCTCGCCGCCAAGGGGGGCAACATCCTCGGGCTCAGCGTGCAGCCCGACACCGACGGCACCGTGGACGAATTCGTCGCCGACATCCCGGCCTCGGCGGAGACCGTGCGCACCGCCCTGGAGGCCGCCGGCGGACGGCGGGTCCAGGTGGTGCCCGCCACCGCGCACGAGCTGACCGACGAGCCGACCAGGGCCCTGCTGCTGGCCGTCCGGCTGCGGGACATGCCGTGGCGGCTGCCCGAGGTGCTCGCCGAGCTGCTGCGCGCCGACGACGCCCGCTGGGTGTACGGCGCCGACCTGTCCGACCTGCCCGACCCGACGCTGCTGACCGTTCCGGTGGCCCCGCGCCGCGCCATCCGGCTACGCCGCCTCGGCCTGCCGTTCACGCTGACCGAGGCGGCCCGCGCGGCGGCCCTGGTGCGGCTCGCGCAGCCCCCGGCCGAGACCGTCTCCGCCGAGCGGCCCCTGCTGCTGTCCGACGGGGTCGAGGTGCAGGTGCGCCCGCTCACCCCGCTGTACCGCGAGGCGGTGCGCGACCTGCACGACCGCTGCTCGCCCGACTCACGGCGGTTCCGCTACTTCACCGCGATGCCCGCGCTGCCGCCGCGGATGTTCGACCGGCTCTGCGACCGCGACCACGGCCACTCGATGGTGGCCGGGTACGACGGCCAGGTGGTCGCGCTGGCCAGCCTGACGTTCAGCCCCGATCCCGGGATCGCCGAGATGGCGGTGCTGGTGGAGGACCGCTGGCAGGGGCTCGGCCTCGGCCGCGCGCTGGTCGGGATGCTGCTCACCGAGGCGCGCGACCTGGGGTTCGCCGAGGTCAAGGCCACCATGTTGTCCGACAACACGCGTATGCGCCGCCTGCTGGTCTCGCTCGGCGCCACCCTGTGCTACACCGAGGACCCCGGCGTGGTGGAGGCCAGGATCGCGGCGGGCGCGATCGTGCCCTCCCCGCGGCGGGGCTGAACACCCGTCAGGCTCCGGCCGTGCCGGTGCCCTCCTCGTCGTCCGGGGTGCCCTCCCCAGGCGACGGCGCGGGGCCGCGGCCGGGGCGCTCGGGGGCGGGCGGGATGCCGTAGGCGTCCAGGCGGCGCTCGATGCGGTCCAGGCTCTCCAGGATGCGCTCCAGGCGGGCGCCGTACGACGGCGGCATCATCAGCGGCGACGTGGTCTCCTCCAGCGGGCCGCCGAGGCGCCGGGCCCTGAGCGTCGAGACCTCCTCGACGACGGCGTCCCTGGTGCGCTTGAAGTCGACCTCGTGGCGCTCCAGGATCTGGACGGCCGTGCCCTGGGCCTCGCGCATGAGGCCGAGCAGGATGTGCTCGGTGCCGATGTAGTTGTGATGGAGCTGCATGGCCTCGCGCAGGGACAGCTCCAGCACCTTCTTGGCCCGCGGGCCGAAGGGGATGTGCGGGGCGGGCTCATCGTCTCCCGCAGAGCCGCCGAGCTCCCGCACCTCGGCCCGCACCTGCTCCAGGCTCAGCCCGGCCTCCCTCAGCACCGCGCCTGCCAGCCCGTTGCCCTCGCCGAGCAGGCCCAGCAGGATGTGCTCGGTGCCTATGACGTTGTGGTTGAGGCGTCTGGCCTCTTCCTGGGCGACGACCACCACGCGGCGGGCGGGGTCGGTGAAGCGCTCGAACACGGGGGCCTCCGGTGCGGTCCGTGCCGGCCGGTCGCGACGTCTCGCGTGCCCGGCCCGGTGTAGTGCTTCCACTATGCGTCACCCGGTGGCCTCCCGGGGCGGATCTTCCGCTCCCGCCCCGGCGCGTGTGACGGCCGTGACCCATGCGAGAGCGGCTCATCCACAGGTTCCGTTCACCTTCACGTCACCCCGTCTTCCTACTCTGTGGGCCCATGGCATGGAAGAGCAAGGTCAACGCGGCTCTCGAAGGGATCACGGGGTACAACATCACCCGGGCACGGACGGCCGACCCGTCCGAACCGCCGGAGCCGGCTTCCCCGCCGGAGGCGCCGCGGCCCCCCGCCGACCCCGTGGCCGACCGTCTGCTGCGCGCCCCGGTGTTCGTGCTGTCGCCGGTGCGGTCCGGGTCGACCCTGCTCCGCGTCATCCTGAACAGCCACTCGCGGATCCACGCGCCGCACGAGATGCACGTGCGGCGGCTCGCGGTCACCATGACCACCGACCCGGTGCGGCAGGCCATGGAGGCGCTCGGGCACACCACCAGCGACGTCGAGCACATCCTGTGGGACCGCATGCTGCACCGGGAGCTGGTGCGCAGCGGCAAGGACGTCCTGGTCGACAAGACCCCGAGCAACGTGTTCGCGCACAAGCGCATCACCACGTGCTGGCCGGACGCCAGGTTCGTCTTCCTGATGCGCCACCCCGCGTCCATCGCGGCCTCCTGGCACGAGGCCGACCCGGTGGCCCGTCCCATGGAGGAGGCGATCCGGCACACCTACCAGTACATGCGCGACCTGCAGGAGGCCCGGCGCCGCCACGACGGCATCGACGTCCGCTACGAGGCCCTGGTGGACGACCCGGCCGCCGAGATGCGCCGCGTGTGCTCCTACCTCGGCGTCGGCTTCGAGCCCGGGATGATCCGCTACGGCGACCACGACCACGGCGAGTTCGTCAAGGGCATCGGCGACTGGCGCGACAAGATCCGCACCGGCAAGGTCCAAACCGGCCGTCCACTCCCCAACCCCGACGAAATCCCCGAGGCCCTCCGAGAAATGGCCACCGCCTGGGGCTACCTCTAACAGATCTACAAGGTAAAGCCCCCCGCCCGCGACACGGACGGGAGACGCGGTGCGGACGGGAGACGCGGTGCGGACGGGAGACGCGACGCGGACGGGAGACGCGACGCGGACGGGAGACGCGACGCGGACGGGAGACGCGGTGCGGGGGCAGGACGAGACGGGCTGCCCAATCACGGGGCGGCGGGCCTGCCGGCGCTGCCGGATCAGGGACGGCTGGCCTGCCCGGAGCAGCGGTCTGCCTGGATCAAGGGAGGCGGGCCGCCCGATCACGGGGCGGCGGACCTGCCGGATCAAGCGCTGCCCGATCAGGGACGGCTAGCCTGCTCGGATCAGGGGCCTGCCCGGATCAGGGGCCTGCCCGGATCAGCGGTCTGACTGGATCAGGGGGAGGCGGGCCTGCCGAGGCCGGGGGGGATCTTGGAGGCGGCGGCGCGGTCCAGGAGGAACAGGGTGCGGGAGCGGCCGCGGACGCCGGCCGCGGGGATCTGGAAGTGGCCGGTGTCCTGGAGGGCCAGGCGGACGGCGCCTGCCTTCTCCTCGCCCGCGGCGATCACCCAGACCTGGCGGGCCGCGTTGAGGGTGGGCAGGGTCATGGTGATCCGGGTGGGCGGGGGCTTCGGGGCGCCGTGCACGGCGGCCACCGGGCGCTCCTCGTACAGGGCGGGCATCTCGGGGAACAGCGACGCCACGTGACCGTCGGGGCCGATGCCGAGAAGCACGATGTCGAACGACGGGACCGGGCCGTGGTCCTCCGGGCGAGCCGCCCGGCGCAGCTCCTCGGCGTAGCGCTCGGCCGACTCTCCGGCGGAGAGCCCGGAGTCCGGCCCGCGCATGACGTGCACCCGCGCCGGGTCCAGGTCCACCCGGTCCAGCAGGGCCGCGCGGGCGCCGGTCTCGTTGCGCTCGGGGTCGCCGCTCGGCAGGAAGCGCTCGTCCCCCCACCAGACGTCCAGCCGCGGCCACTCCACCGCCGCGTGCGCCGTCGTGGCGGCCACCTCGGCGAGCGTGGCGATGCCCATCCCGCCGCCGGTCAGCACCACGTGCGCCGACCCCTTGGCGGCCTGCGCGTCCACCAGCCCCACGATCAGCCGCGCCGCCACGGCCTTGGCCAGCAGCTCGGCGTCCCGGTGCACCAGGACCGATGGGACGCTCACGACGCCGGATCCCGTCGCGGACGGCAGGGCACGGTCACGATGGCGGATCCCGTCGGTCGCAGGTGTCGGAGGGCGCTCATGACGCGAGCACCCGGGGCAGGCGGCCCGGAGCGCCGAGCGCCCCGGTCAGGTGGCGCCGAGTGCACGCGAGCGCCCTGGGGTAGGTGGCGCGGAGCGCATTCGAGCACCTGAGGCAGGTCGCGGGGAGTGCTCATGGGGCGAGCACCTGAGGCAGGTGGCGGGGAGTGCTCATGGGGCGAGCACTCGGGGCAGGTGGCGGGGAGTGCTCATGAGGCGAGTACCCCGGAGCGGGTGGCTGGGAGTGCTGATGAGGCCAGCATCCGGGGCAGGTGGCGGGGGACGCTCGTGGTGTGAGCGTCCTGGCGTGCGTGGGGCGGGGTGGGCACGCGGTCAGACTCCCTTGCAGGTGGTTACCTGCTTGATGGCGCGTTCGTAGATCTGGTCGGGGTCCAGGCGTCGTAGTTCCTCGGCCAGCAGGTCCGAGGTGGGGCGGCGGGCCAGGGCGACGTGGCGGTCGGGCTGGCCGGGACGCGACAGGGTGGCGGTGCGGGAGTCGTGGCGCTCGATGCGGATGTCGCCGTCCTCGGCGGTGCTCAGGCGCACCGCGGTCAGGCCGGGGCCCTTGGACGTGGTCACCGCGATCGGGGCGTCCAGCCGCTCCGACAGCCACGCGGCCAGCAGCGCCGCGCTCGGATGGCCCGGCTCCGCCTCCACGAAGCCCTCCGCGACGCGCCCGACCGGCTGGTCGAAGGCCGCCGCCAGCAGGCTGCGCCACGGCGTGATGCGGGTCCAGGCGAGGTCGGTGTCGCCGGGGGAGTAGCCGTCGATCCGGCTCTTCACCGCCGCCACCGCGTCCTGCGAGGAGCGGGCGTCGGTGATGCGGCGCTGGCCGAACGCGCCCACCGGGTCCTTGGCGGGCGACCGCGGCGCCTCGCCCGGCCACCACACCACCACCGGGATGTCCGGCAGCAGCAGCGGCGACAGCACCGAGTCGGCGTGCTCGCGCAGCTCGCCGTACAGGCGCAGCAGCACCACCTCGCCGGTGGTCAGCTCGCCGACACGGATCTCGGCGTCCAGCCGGGTCGCCTCCTCGCGCTCGCGAGGGATGACCGCCAGGATGCGCGAAGGATGCTCACGGGACGCCTCGGACGCCGCCCGCACCGCGTCGTACTGCCGGCTCTCGTCGCACACCACGACCAGCGTCAGCACCATGCCCACCGCGGGCGCGCCCACCTGGTGGCGCAGCCGGGTCAGCTGGGAGGAGATGTCGGAGGCCGTGGTGGACCCCATCAGAAAACTGGTCACAGTCGCCTCCAGGTGCGGCCGTCCCTGGCCATCATCTCGTCGGCCGAGGCGGGGCCGCCGGTGCCCGACGGGTAGCCCTCGGGCTGCTCGGGCTGGTCGGCCCAGTACTGCTCGATCGGGTCGATGATCTTCCAAGACAGCTCGACCTCGCGCTGGTGCGGGAACAGCGGGGGATCGCCGATCAGCACGTCCAGCAGCAGCCGTTCGTACGCCTCGGGGGAGGACTCCAGGAACGCCTCGCCGTAGGCGAAGTCCATGTTGACGTCCCGGACCTCCATCGCGGTGCCCGGCACCTTGGAGCCGAACCGCACGGTGATGCCCTCGTCCGGCTGGATGCGGATCACCAGGGCGTTCTGCCCGAGGATCTCGGTGTCGGTCTTGGTGAACGGAAGGTGCGGCGCCCGCTGGAACACCACGGCCACCTCGGTCATCCGCCGCCCGAGCCGCTTGCCGGTGCGCAGGTAGAACGGCACACCCGCCCAGCGCCGGTTGGCGATCTCCAGTTTGATGGCGGCGTACGTCTCGGTGTTGGAGTCCGGCGGGATGCCGTCCTCCTCCAGGAAGCCGTGGACCGGCTCGCCGCCCTGCCATCCGGCGCTGTACTGGCCGCGCGCGGTGGCGAGGCCGAGGTCCTCGGGGAGGGTGACGGCCTCCAGGACCTTCTCCTTCTCCCGGCGCAGCGGCGCGGCGCCGAAGGCGGTGGGGTCCTCCATCGCCACCAGGGCCAGCAACTGCAGCAGGTGGTTCTGGATGACGTCCCTGGCCGCGCCGATGCCGTCGTAGTACCCGGCCCGGCCGCCCACGCCGATGTCCTCGGCCATGGTGATCTGGACGTGGTCGACGTAGCCGCGGTTCCAGATGGGCTCGAACAGCGTGTTGGCGAACCGCAGCGCCAGGATGTTCTGGACGGTCTCCTTGCCCAGGTAGTGGTCGATGCGGAACACCGAGTCGGGCTTGAACGCCGAGTCGACGACGCGGTTCAGCTCGCGGGCGCTGGCGAGGTCATGCCCGAACGGCTTCTCGATGACGACGCGGCGCCAGGCACCCTCGGGCGGCTTGGTGAGCCCGGTGCGCTTGAGCTGCCGGATGATCACCGGGAACGCCTTGGGCGGCGTGGACAGGTAGAAGGCGTAGTTGCCGCCGGTGCCGCGGGTCTGGTCGATCTCGGCCAGGGCCATGGTCAGCGCGTCGAACGCGCCGTCGTCGTCGAACGAGCCGGGCACGAAGTGGAGGCCCTCGCAGATCTGCTTCCAGACCTCCTCGCGGAACGGCGTGCGGGCGTGCTCCTTGACGGCGTCATGGGTGATCTTGGCGAAGTCCTGGTGCGCCCAGTCGCGGCGCGCGAAGCCCACCAGGGAGAACCCCGGCGGCAGCAGCCCGCGGTTGCCGAGGTCGTAGATGGCGGGCAGCAGCTTGCGCCGGGCCAGGTCGCCGGTGACCCCGAAGAGCACCAGCACGCACGGCCCCGCGACCCGCGGCAGCCGCCGGTCGCCCGGGTCGCGCAGCGGGTTGGCCGCGGCCACCGCCATGGTGGTCGCGGTGCTCGCGACGGCCTGGGCGGCGGCCACCGAATCGTCCGGGGCGGCGTGCGGCGCGCCCTCCCCGGCCGCGCCGGCGCCGGGCGCCGGGGCGGCGGCAGGCGGGCCGCCGTCGCTGCCGGGTCCCGCGGTCCCGGGCGCCGGGTCCCCGGGCGCGGGGCCCGGGTCCGGACGCTCACTGTCGATCATCAAACCTCCCGTGCGGCGGCGAGAAGGTGCCTGACACCCGCCTCGCGATCGGTCAGGTGCAGGCGTACTGCCGGTCGCCCGCGCTGGCGGAGGGCGTCGAGGTCGCCGAGGGCCTGGGCGAGCTGGAGCCTGCCCAGGGTGTAGGGCTTGCCGGGCACGTCGAGGTCGTCGGTCACGGCGCCGGTGATCTGCAGGAAGACCCCGTTCTGCGGGCCTCCCTTGTGGTACTGGCCGGTGGAGTGGAGGTAGCGCGGGCCCCAGCCGAAGGTGACCGGCCGGTCGGTGCGGATGGCCAGCAGCCCCTGCAGGGAGGCCGGGTCGTGCGCCGCCCAGATGTCGGTGATCGTCTCGAACGACGCCTCCGGCGGGACCGGCACGTCGAACGCCGCCTCGCGGTCGAGGTAGGCCAGGATGGCGAGGTAGCCGCGGTCGGGGATGTCCTGGAGCACCGCGGTCAGCACGTCGGAGAGGTCCTTGGCGTGCGGCGGCAGGTCGCCGTAGACCTCGACCGGGCCGTCGACCAGCGCCGGGGTGCCGGTCGGCAGCGGGCCGTCGCCGGCCTCGCCGAGGATGCGGGTGGTGTTCTCCTTCGACTCGGCGACGTTCGGCTGGTCGAAGGGGTTGATGCCGAGCAGGCGCCCGGCGACGGCCGTGGCGTACTCCCAGATCAGGAACTGCGCGCCGAGCGGGGCGTGGACCTCGATGTCGCCCTCGGTGTCGATGCCGGCCACCAGCTCGTCCCCGGCCTCGTTGGGCTCGGACCCGGCGACCGGGAGGACGCCGCGGCCCTGCTTGCCGGTGGACTCGGCGATGAGCTGCTCGATCCAGTCGGG
The DNA here is from genome assembly GCF_042658925.1 of Sphaerisporangium aureirubrum. Classification (NCBI taxonomy): domain Bacteria; kingdom Bacillati; phylum Actinomycetota; class Actinomycetes; order Streptosporangiales; family Streptosporangiaceae; genus Sphaerisporangium; species Sphaerisporangium aureirubrum. The sequence continues at coordinate 52,563 of NZ_JBHSRF010000027.1, read as the reverse complement.
CAGGCCGTTGATGTCGGACAGGCTGTCGTCGAGCAGCAGCTTGTCCCGCCCGGAGGCGGCGGCGGAGCCGATGGCGGTGCCGAGCAGCAGGCCGGGCTCGTCGTCGGCGCCGAGCTGTTCACGGGCCTGGGCGGCGTCGTCCAGCAGGCGGGTGACGTCGGCACCGGCCAGCGCGCTCGGGACCAGGCCGAAGGCGGTCAGGGCGCTGTAGCGGCCGCCGACGTTGGGGTCGGCGAGGATCACGGTGTACCCGGCCTCGATGGCGGACTGCTCCAGCGGGGAGCCGGGGTCGGTGACCACGACGATGCGGTCGGCCGGGTCGATCCCGGCGTCGCGGAAAGCCTTCTCGTAGATGCGGCGGTGGCTGTCGGTCTCGACCGTGGAGCCGCTCTTGCTGGACACGACCACGACGGTGCGGTCCAGCCGGTCGGCCAGCGCCCGGCGCACCTGGCCCGGGTCGGTGGTGTCCAGCACGGTCAGCGGCACGTCGGCGGAGGCGCAGATGACCTCCGGCGCCAGGGAGGACCCGCCCATGCCGGCCAGCACGACGTGTTCCAGGCTCTCGGCGCGCACGCGCTCGACCAGCTTGCCGATCTCGGGTAGCAGCTCGCGCGAGGTGATGGGCAGGCTCAGCCAGCCGAGCCGGATCGCGGCCTCGGACTCCGCCTCGCCCCCCCAGAGGGTGGCGTCGCCGTCGGCCAGCGCCCGCGGGACGCCCTCCTCGGCGAGCTTCCGCGCAGCCTCGGCAGCCGCCGCGGCCACCGAATCATCACCGAACGTTACCGACATATCCATCCTTACCTAGTAATCCTCACGCGCCGTACATCCCCCACCCCGACCCCCCGGCCCGACACCTTCCCCGCCTCCAGCCACCCGGTCCCCGCAAGGTCCCGGTCACCCGGTCCCCGCAAGGTCCCGGCTACCCGGTCCCCATCAGGGTCCCGGTCACCCGGTCCCCGCAAGGTCCCGGCTACCCGGTCCCCGCAAGGTCCCGGCTACCCGGTTCCCATCAGGGTCCCGGCTCGATCCGGTCCCCACAAAGGTCCCTGTTACCCGGTTCCCGCAAGGGTCCGGCCCGATCCGGTTCCCGTAAGGGTCCCGGTTACCCGGTCCCCGCGAGGGTCCCGGTCACCCGGTCCCCGTAAGGGTCCTGGTCGATCCGGCCTCGTAGAGGCCCGATCGGCGCAGCGCCCACGGGCTCCGGTCCGCCGGATGCCCTGAGGGCTCCGGTCGGCTCCGGCGCCCGCGGGGCCCCGGCCACCCGGTGCCCCGTGCCGGGCCGGGGCCCTCGCGGGCGGCCGGGCGGCGCCGGGGTGTCCGAGGGCCGGGGTGGTGCGGCGTCAGACGGCTTTGCGTAGTTCGGATTCGACCGTGGCGAGCAGTTCGTTCCAGGAGGCGATGAACTTGTCCACGCCCTCGTCCTCCAGGACCCGTACCACGTCGTCGTAGTCGATGCCCGCCTGCTTGAGGGCCGCCATGGTGTTCCAGGCGTCCTCGTAGAAGGGGCGTACCGTGTCGCCGTCGATCTTGCCATGATCGGCCACCGCGTCGAGGGTCTTCTCGGGCATGGTGTTGACCGTGCCGGAGGTGACCAGCTGGTCGACGTACAGCGTGTCGGGGTACTCGGCGTTCTTGGTGCCGGTGGACGCCCACAGCGGGCGCTGCGGGCGGGCGCCCGCGGACTCCAGGGCCTGCCAGCGGGATCCGGCGATGACCTCTTCGTACGCGGCGAAGGCGAGGCGCGCGTTGGCGACGGCGGCCTGGCCGCGCAGGCCGAGGGCCTCGGGCGTGCCGATCTTCTCCAGGCGCTTGTCGATCTCGGTGTCGAAGCGGCTGACGAAGAAGGACGCCACCGACTCGATCTTCGAGAGGTCCAGCCCCTTGTCCTTGGCGAGCTCCAGACCGGTCAGCCAGGCGTTCATGACCGCGCGGTACCGCTCCAGGGAGAAGATCAGCGTGACGTTGACGCTGATGCCCTCGGCGATGGCCATGGTGATGGCGGGCAGGCCCTCGACGGTCGCGGGGATCTTGATGAAGACGTTGGGCCGGTCCACCAGCCACCAGAGGGCACGAGCCTCGGCGATGGTCTTGGCGGTGTCCTTGGCCAGGCGCGGGTCCACCTCGATGGACACCCGCCCGTCCACGCCGTCGCTCGCGTCGAACGCCGGGCGCAGCACGTCGGCGGCCCAGCGGATGTCGTAGGTGGTGATCGACCGCACCGCCTCGCCGACGTCCACCCCCCGGGTGGCGAGGTCCCGCGTCTGCCCGTCGTAGGCGTCGCCCTTGCTGAGGGCCGAGGCGAAGATCGTGGGGTTGGACGTCACGCCGACCACGTGCTTGTCGCGGATCAGCGTCTCGAGGTCGCCGGTGCGCAGCCGCTCCCGGCTGATGTCGTCCAGCCAGATCGACACGCCCTGCTCGCTCAGGCCTTTCAGGTTCTCACTCATGACCGTTTCCTCAGTCCCTCAGTTTCCGGTCGTATGGCCCTTGTCGGCCCCGGTCTTGGCAAGGCTGCCCTTGGCGGCGGCGGCCACACGCTCGGCGGTCAGGCCGAACTGCTCGTACAGCGTCTTGTACGGCGCGGACGCACCGAAGTGTTCAAGGCTCACGACCTCGCCTTCCTCACCTACGAACTTCCACCAGCCCAGGGCGATTCCCGCCTCCACCGCGACGCGGGCGCGCACCGAGGAGGGGAGCACGGACTGCTTGTAGGAGTCGTCCTGGGCCTCGAACCACTCGACGCACGGCATGGACACCACCCGGGTGGGGAAGCCCTGCTCCTCCAGCAGGTCGCGGGCGCCGACGGCCACCTCGACCTCGCTGCCGGTGGCGATGATGACCACCACGGGCTGCCCGTCGGACGCGTCCGCCAGCACGTAGCCGCCCTTGGCGACCTTCTCGGCGTCGGCCGAGCCCTCGTACACCGGGAGGTTCTGCCGGGAGAGGGCCAGCGCCGCCGGGCGGTCGGTGTGCTCCAGGATGGTCCGCCACGCCGCGGCGGTCTCGTTCGCGTCGGCCGGCCGCACCACGTCCAGGCCGGGGATGGCGCGCAGCGCCCACAGGTGCTCCACCGGCTGGTGGGTGGGGCCGTCCTCGCCGAGCCCGATCGAGTCGTGGGTCCAGACGTAGGTGACCGGCAGGCCCATCAGGGCGGCCAGGCGCACCGCGGGGCGCATGTAGTCGCTGAACACCAGGAAGGTGCCGCCGTACGGGCGGGTGCCGCCGTGCAGGGCGATGCCGTTGAGGATGGCGCCCATGCCGTGCTCGCGGATGCCGAAGTGGAGCGTGCGGCCGTAGCGGTTCCCCGGGAACGCCTTGGTCTGGTACTCCTCGGGGATGAACGACGGCTCGCCGTCCATCGTGGTGTTGTTGGACCCGGCGAGGTCCGCCGAGCCGCCCCACAGCTCGGGCAGCACCGGGGCCAGCGCGGTCAGCACCTTGCCGGACGCCACGCGGGTCGCCACCCCCTTGCCGGTCTCGAAGGACGGCAGCACGTCGTCCCACCCGGCGGGCAGCTTGCGGGCGCTGATGCGGTCGAACAGCGCGGCGCGGTCGGCGTTGGCGGACCGCCAGCTCTCGTAGGCCTCTTCCCACTCGGCGCGGGCCGCCCGGCCGCGCGGAACCACCTCGCGGGCGTGCTCCAGCACCTCGGCGGGCACGTCGAAGCTCTTGGCGGGGTCCATGCCGAGGATCTGCTTGGTGGCCGCCACCTCGTCCGCGCCGAGCGCGGAGCCGTGGATCTTGCCGGTGTTCTGCTTGTTGGGCGCGGGCCAGCCGATGACGGTGCGCAGGCGGATCAGCGACGGCCGCTCGGTCTCGGCCGCGGCGGCGCGCATGGCGGCGTAGAGCGCCTCGACGTTCTCCACGTACTCGCCGGTCTCGGTCCAGTCGACGTGCTGGACGTGCCAGCCGTACGCCTCGTACCGCTTGGCGACGTCCTCGGACAGGGCGATCGCGGTGTCGTCCTCGATGGAGATGTGGTTGGCGTCGTAGATGACGTTGAGGTAGCCGAGCTTCTGGTGGCCGGCCAGCGAGCTGACCTCGTGGCTGATGCCCTCCTCGATGTCGCCGTCGGAGGCGATCACCCAGGTGCGGTGGTCGAACGGGCTGGCGCCCGGCCCGGCGTCCGGGTCGAACAGGCCGCGCTCGCGGCGCTGCGCCATGGCCATGCCCACGGCGTTGCCGAGGCCCTGCCCGAGCGGCCCGGTGGTGGTCTCCACGCCGAGGGTGTGGCCGTGCTCGGGGTGGCCCGGCGTGCGGCTGTCCCACTGGCGCAGGCTCTCCAGGTCGGAAAGGCTCAGGCCGTAGCCCGACAGGAAGAGCTGGATGTAAAGGGTGAGGCTGGAGTGCCCGGCCGACAGGACGAACCGGTCGCGTCCCACCCACGAGGGGTCGGACGGGTCGTGGCGCAGCACGCGCTGGAAGAGGAGGTAGGCGGCGGGCGCCAGGCTCATCGCCGTACCGGGATGGCCCGATCCCGCCTTCTCCACCGCGTCCATCGCGAGGGCGCGTACGACGTCGACCGTCCGCCGATCGAGGTCGCTCCACTCAAGGTCTGGCACGAGTTCGCTGCTCAACTGCTCGATCTCCCTCAGTATCGGTGGCGGCCGGGCACATCAGGCGTCCGGTCCGGGTTACCTCCCCAACACCGGACCTTAACGGGTCGCTCCCCTCACCGTAGATGCCTGGTGCGTCCTGTGGATGACCGGGGAATGTGCTGCTTGTGTCCAGGAGACCTGCCCGCCTGGCCACGTATGGAACGCGACGGGCGCGGTGGGCCGCGGAGGCCGCTCACCAGCGCCGACGCGCGAGCCCGTTACGGCCTCCCCGCACGGGGCTTTCGCCCCCGATGCCAGGACCGGCGACCCCCCGCACTACAGTGAGTTCCCGGTGCCGGCTCATGCCCGCACCCACGGACCCGCTCTATTCAGAGGTTACGCGTTGACCCCGCACCCGCTGGAAGCGCCTTGACGGTGCTCACGACCAAGCCGCCGACGGTTGTCTCCGGCGCGCGCCGCTCGCCGCTCGCCGCGGTGCGGGCGTACGTCGCGCTGACCAAGCCGCGGATCATCGAGCTGCTGCTGATCACGACCCTGCCGGTGATGTTCCTGGCGGCCCGCGGATTCCCGCCGCTGTGGACGGCCGTGGCCACGCTGGTCTTCGGCACCCTGTCGGCGGGCAGCGCCAACGTGCTCAACTGCTACGTCGACCGGGACATCGATGCGACCATGCGGCGCACCCGGCGCAGGCCCCTGGCCATGGCCACGGTGGAGCCGCGCAACGCGCTGATCTTCGGGATCGTGCTGGGCGTGCTCGCCACCCTCGGCCTCGGCGTCACGGTCAACTGGCTGGCCGCCGGGCTGTCCCTCGGCGCCATCCTGTTCTACGTCTTCGTCTACTCGATGTGGCTGAAGCGCCGCACCTCGCAGAACGTCGTCTGGGGCGGCATCGCGGGCTGCATGCCGGTGCTGATCGGCTGGGCGGGCATCACCGGCCGCGTCGACTGGGCGCCGGTCGTGCTGTTCGGCGTGGTGTTCTTCTGGACGCCGCCGCACACCTGGACCCTCGCCATGCGCTACCGCGAGGACTACGCCGCCGCCGCGGTGCCGATGCTGCCGGTGGTGGCCACCGAGCGCCGCGTCGTGCAGGAGTCCATCGCCTACACCTGGGCCACGGTGATCTGCTCGCTGCTGCTGTGGCCGGTCGCGGGCACCACGCCGGTGTACGGCGTGGTGGCGGCCGTGCTCGGCGCGGTGTGCCTGTGGGAGGTCTACCGGCTGCTCGGGCGGGTCAACGCGGGCAAGACCGGCGTGGCGCTGCGGCCCATGCGGTTCTTCCACTGGTCCAACGCCTACCTGGCGCTGCTCTTCCTCACCGTCGCGATCGACTCGCTGCTCCACTGACTACCCGCCGGCGGCCCCGGCCGCCGGTCAGCGGCCGGAGATCAGGCCCGCCAGGCGGGCGTAGGGCGAGGTGCGCGGCGGCCCGGTCCGCTCGCCGCGGTCGGCGGCGCGGAACAGCGCGTAGATCGCGTGCACTCCGATCCAGCGCAGCGGCTCGGGCTCCCAGCGGCGCACCCGCCGCCCCACCCACGGCAGCGCGGTCAGCTCGGTGTCCCTGCGCAGCACCAGGTCGCGCAGCGTGCGGCCGGCCAGGTTGGTGGTGGTCACCCCGCTGCCCACGTACCCCCCGGCCCAGCCGAGGCCGGTGCGGTGGTCCAGGTCGACGGTGGAGCACCAGTCGCGGGGCACGCCGAGCACGCCGCACCACGAGTGCTGGACCCGCGCCCCGGCGGTGGCGGGGAACAGCGTGGCCATGATCGCGTGCAGCGCGTCCACCGTCTGGGGCTGGGTGGCGCCGCGCACGTCGGTGCGCGAGCCGTAGCGGTACGGCACGCCGCGCCCGCCGATGGCGATCCGCCCGTCGGCGGTGCGCTGGGCGTAGCAGTAGGCGTGCGCCTCGTCGCCGAGCAGCTCGCGGCCCTCCCAGCCGATCTCCTCCCACACCTCCGCGGGCAGCGGCTCGGTGACGATCATGGAGCTGTTCATCGGCAGCCACTGCCGCCGCTGGCCCTTGATGCTCGCGGTGAAGCCCTCGGTGGCGCGGATCACGTAGTCCGCGGTGACCGCGCCCCGGGCGGTGACGGCCGCGGCCCGGCCGTGCGCGGCGTGGCCGCGCGGGAGGATCTCGGTGACCGTGGTGTCCTCGAAGACGTCCACGCCGAGGCCGGTGACCACGCGGGCCAGGCCGGCCGCCAGCTTGGCGGGCTGGATGCGGGCGCAGTGCGGGCTGTAGGTGGCCGACAGGGCTCCGGCGACCCTGATGCGCCGCTCGCGCTCGGACGGGTCCAGCAGCCACATGTCCTTCTCGGCGAACCCCCAGGTCCGCAGGTCCTCGAGCTCGGCGCGCAGCCGCCGGTCCTGGGCCGGGTTGGTCGCCACGTGCAGCAGGCCGCCCTTGTGGACGTCGGCGTCGACTCCCTCGTCGCGGGTGAAGTCGATCACCTCGTCCACGGCGGCGAACATGGCGTGCTGCAGGTCGATCATCGCCTGGCGCCCCCGTGCGGCGGCGTGGCGCTCCCTGGACCCGGCGAACTCGGCCGACAGCCAGCCGCCGTTGCGCCCGGAGGCGCCGAACCCGGCGAACTCGCGCTCCAGGACGGCGATCCGCAGGTCCGGCTGGGCCTTCTTCAGGTAGTACGCCGTCCACAGTCCGGTGTAGCCGCCGCCGACGATCGCCACGTCGTAGTCGCGCGGCCCGGGCAGGGCGGCCCGGCGGGCGGGCAGGCCGATGTCGCGGTACCAGTAGGAGACGTCGCCGTTGACGTAGTCGCCGGTCGTGGGCACGCCGGGCGCCGCCGTGCTCATCGGATGCCCGCCTCGGCGCCGCCGTCGGCCTCGGGTGGATGCGCCATCGAACAGTCCGATCGTCAGGGAGTTTGAGCACCGCGGACACCTTGTGTGTCGGCGACGTGGGACTGTATTACCCGGTGGCGCCGCTCCTCAAGGGCATACGCCATAACAAAGCCGTCACACGCCGACATATCATCCTAAATCCCCCAGTGGCCGGACGGAGTGGCGGAAAAGTCGTCAAGTTGGTTGGCTGGGTGGGTGTGTTGATATTGGTCCGGGGGAAGACATGATTGCCCGGGAGCTGTCGGTGCGGGGTGATGCGGTGATCACGGGGAGCGAGCCGTGCGGGTGCGGCGGGGGCGAAGGGGACACTTGGTGCACGGTCGAATACGCTCGCGACCATGACGAACCTTGATCCCCGCTGGGTGCTGCGCGAGCGCCCGTCGTTCGGGTTGATCCTGGGGCTCGTCCTGGCCGGGATCTGCGCGCTGGTCTCGTTCTCCTTCGACATCTTCAACGGCGAGCCGGTCCATTTCGTGATCGCGCTCATCCTGGCCCTGGCCCCGGTGCCGCTGCTGCTGGCCGGCGTCCTCGCGCTGGACCGCCTGGAACCCGAGCCGCGCAAGGACCTCGTCTTCGCCTTCATGTGGGGCGCCGGGATCGCGGTGCTGGTGGCCGGGCTGCTCAACAGCCTCAACCTGCGCTACATCATCGTGGCCACCCAGCTGGACCCCGCCAGCGCCCGCAACCTGGTCGCGACCTTCGGCGCGCCGCTGGTCGAGGAGACCATGAAGGGCCTGGTGCTGCTCGGGCTGCTGCGCTGGCGCCGCCAGGAGCTGGACGGGCCGACCGACGGCATCATCTATGCCGGCATGGTCGGGCTCGGCTTCGCGATGAGCGAGAACGTCAGCTACTACATCATGGCGCTGGACCAGAACGGCGTGCAGGGGCTGGCGGTGACCGTGGTGCTGCGCGGCGTGCTGTCGCCGTTCGCCCACCCGCTGTTCACCTCGATGATCGGCATCGCCGTGGCGTACGCCGCGCAGAGCAGGGGGCGCGCCCGGCGCGGGGTGGTGGTGCTCGGCTGGCTCGGCGCGATGGCCCTGCACGGCATCTGGAACGGCTTCACCTCCTACGGCGGGTTCGCCGGACTGGGCGTGGCCTACCTGCTGCTGATGGTGCTGTTCTTCGTCGAGCTCGGCGTGATCGTCAAGGACCGCAAGCGCATCATCGGGCTCATCCAGCGGTACCTGCCGCCGTACGGCGGTCTCGGGCTGGTCAGCGACGTCGACCTGTTCATGCTGTCCTCGCTGCAGGGACGGCGCCAGGCGCGCCAGTGGGCCCGGGCGTACGGCGGCGCGGTGGGGCGCGGCGCCATGCGCGACTACCAGCTGGCCGCCACCGAGCTCGGGCTGCTGCACGAGCGCGGCATGCGGGGCGTGATCGACCGGGACACCTTCGAACGGCACCGGGAGGCGCTGCTGGCCTGCATGAGCGGCGCCAAGTCGATGTTCCCGGTGCCGCAGCGCCACCAGTCCTCGATGGCCAAGGGCATAGCCCCGCCCGGGTACGCCCCCGGCCACGACACCTGGCGGGCCACCTCGCCCTACCCTCCGCCGGACGGCTTCCCCCGCGACCCCCTGATCCCCGGTGCCCCCCAGGGCCGCCCGGAGGACCCCCGGCCCTCCGGTCCGCCTCCCACCCCCGGCTTCCCCCAGGGACCGGGCTATCCCCAAGGCCCCGGCTACCCTCAGGGGCCGGGCTACCCCCAGGGCCCGGGTTTCCCGCAGGGCCCCGGCTCACCGCCCCGCACGCCGGGCGATCGCGGGGCCTGACCCGGGCGTTTCCGGCCCGCGGATGGCCGATCCGGGGGGCGCGGCGGCGGTCCGATCGGGGCCGCGCCGCACCTGACGGAGCGGGGCCCGGGTTCCTTTCACACATCCTTGCCGGTTGTCGTGCGGGCGTGTTTCAATCGCGGTACGCGGATGTCAGTGGCCACTTCCGATGATCTGTTCCGGGTGGCCTGCCCGGTGCGCGTTCACGCGCCGGCGCCTTGCCGGGCCGTGCGGTCCGGTGCCCCCGATCGGGACGCGGTACGAGCACGCCCCTTCCCGCCGCCCTCTCTCCGGTGGCGAACCGCGATGTGAAGAGGTAGCACTGTGACACCCAAGGCAAAGGTGGCGATCCTGGCGGCGGCCGCGGTGGTGGTCGCCGGGCTGACGACGCTGGCGCTCCAGCGCTCGGCGGGCGCCAGCGGCGCCATGCAGACCCCCGCCAGCAGGACCTACGCCTGTTACGTCGACGGCCGGGCCTCCGGCGGGGCCAAGCCCGGCAACCCGGCCTGCGCCGCGGCGGTCCAGACCGGCGGGACGGCGCCCGTCGACGAGTGGTCGGGCGTGCTGCGCCCGGACGGCGCGGGCCGCACCCGGGGGTTCATCCCGGACGGCAAGCTGTGCAGCGGAGGCGTCGGCAAGTACGCCGCCTACGACGCGCCGCGGGCCGACTGGCCCGCCACGGTGGTGCAGCCCGGAGCCACGTTCGAGTTCGTCTACGGCGCGGGAGCGCCCCAGCCGACCGGTCTCAAGCTCTACGTCACCAAGAACGGCTTCAATCCCACCCTGCCGCTGACCTGGGGCGACCTGGAAGATCAGCCGTTCCTCACCGCCGACCCCAAACCCGGGGCGGGCGAGGGCGCCTACCGCTTCTCCGGCACGCTGCCCGCCAAGTCCGGCCGCCACATCATCTACTCGGTGTGGGCCAGGCCGGGGGGCACCGAGACCGTCTACGGGTGCTCCGACGTCATCTTCAACGGCCCGGCCACCGCGGCGCCCGCTCCGACGCTGAGCGCGTCGCCGCTGCCGATCTCGTGCTCGGCCTCGGTGAAGATGACCAAGTCGTGGCGCGGCGGCTTCCAGGCCACCGTGACCATCAAGAACACCGGCAAGGGAGTGCTGAACCAGTGGTACGTCCAGTGGATGATGCAGATGGACGTGAAGATGAAGTCCGCGTGGGACGGGACCCTCATGCAGAGCGGCCCGGTCGGCATGATCCACGCCCCCGACTCCGAACCCCGCCTCCAGCCCGGCGACACCGCCACCGCCGGCTTCCAGGCCACGACCGGCGCCACCCGCACCCCCAAGTTCACCGACATCTCCTGCGGCTGACCTCGGAGGGAGCCCGGACATGACGCGGCCGTGAGGTGGACAGGCACTTCCACCTCACGGCGTGCAGCGTCCATGTCGGACGTGATACGCGAATGTCCGTGGCACAGAACGAGAGGCGCCACCTCCTTTTGGCAACGCGCGGACCACAGGAAAGTTTTGGGAGCGCTCCCATGCGCTCTCGGAAGATATCTCCTCCCCGGGTGCCGTACCGAGACGCCCCGCCGCACTCCGGGGCGAGGGGCGGGGAAGCGGCAGCTCACACGGTTATTCGGCCGTCCCCGCGCATGAAACTTTCGCGGTCGCGTCCGATATCGAGGGGATAGTCAGCTACAGGGTGTGGACGTCGTCCGGCTCGCCGCGGACGGGGACCGCGGCGCCGAGGGGCCCGCGGTCGCGCATCATGAAGACCACGCGCAGGGTGGCGATCCAGACGAGGGCCGAGCCGAGGACGTGCAGGCCGACCAGCACCGCGGGCACGGCCAGCCAGTACTGGACGTACCCGAGCACGCCCTGGGCGAGCTCGACGCCGAGCAGCACCAAGGCCCCGCGCCTGGCACGGCCGGGGGAGTCGGTGACGTGCAGGGCGAACAGCAGGGCGAAGGTCAGGCCGAGGACGACCCACACGATGTCGGCGTGCAGCCGCGCCACGGTCTCGATGTCGAAGCCGAAGCGGGATGCGGCCACGTCGCCGGAGTGGGGGCCGGTGCCGGTGACGACCACGCCCGCGATCAGCAGCACGAACACCGCGGTGACCAGGACGAACCCCAGGGTGCGGATGTCGCGGTGGACCAGCCGCCTCGGCGGCGCGTCCCCCTCGCCCGACCGGGCGAACAGGGCGAACGCCGCCATGGTCATGAGGGTGGACAGCAGGAAGTGCACGCTCACCGTGACGGGGTTGAGCAGGCTGCGCACCACCAGGCCGCCCCACAGCGCCTGGACCAGGACGCCGGCGGGCTGCACGGCCGCCAGGCGGATCAGGGAGGCGCGGCGCGGCGCGATCCGCAGCACGGCGACCACGCAGGCCACCGCCACCGCCAGCACCAGGAACGACAGCAGCCGGTTGCCGAACTCGATCGCCATGTTGACCGGCGAGTGGGAGTCGTGCGGCGCGGGCACGAAGCTGCCCGGCGTGCACCGCGGCCAGGTGGGGCACCCGAGCCCCGACCCGGTAAGCCGCACCGCGGCCCCGGTGACCGTGATCCCGACGTTCACGACCACGCTCGCCAGCGCCCACCGCCGTATGCTGCCCGGCGTCGGTGCCCACACCGAGTGGAACAGATCACGTCCCCGCTCGCGCATCCGATCGGCGAACGCGGCCGGACGCCCTTCCGCCGGGACTCTCTGCTGCTGGTCTGCTGCGGTCACGGCTCACATCGTAGGCGCCCGTACCGTCGCCCCCGCCGCGAACCCCGCACCCTGTGGATAACCGCTATGGCCCGCATCGCCCGTTTCCGCCCTCACCTCCGACATCGGTCCCGGATCGCCGCCGTCCCCCTCGCCGCCGTGCCGGCGGGCCGTCCGGACCCCGCCACCCCCCGCGCTGCCGCTCGGGTGATTTGTCGTACGGTGTGCGGTGAGTTCGAATCCCTGACGCTGGAGAGGTTGAGGCGGACGATGAGCGTTGTCGAGAGCCGGTCACCGCAGAATCCCGCGGACGTGGTCGCCCGGGTCACCACGCCCGGGGCGGCGGGCGTCGCCGCGGCGGTGGACGCGGCGCGGGCCGCGCAGCCGGGATGGGCGAGGGCGAACGCGGCCGAGCGGTCCGCCGCGCTGGCCGGTGCCGCCGAGGCGGTCGCCGCCGCAGCGGGCGAGCTGGCCGCGCTGGTCGTCCGGGAGGTCGGCAAGCCGATCACCGAGGCCAAGGGCGAGGTGGGGCGGGCGGTCGCCATCCTGCGGTACTACGCCCAGCAGGTCTACGACCCGGTGGGCGCCGTGCACGAGCCCTCGGGCGCCGGGCTGGCCTACACCCGCAGGCGCCCGCACGGCGTGGCCGGTCTGATCACCCCGTGGAACTTCCCGCTGGCCATCCCGCTGTGGAAGGCCGCCCCCGCGCTGGCCTTCGGCAACGCCGTCATCCTCAAGCCCGCCCCGCAGGCGACGGCCTGCGCGCTGCGCCTCGCCGAGCTGCTCGGCCTGCCGGAGGGCCTGTTCCAGATCGTCCCCGGTGACGCGGAGGAGGGGCAGGCGCTGGTGGACGCCGCCGACGTGGTGTCCTTCACCGGCTCGGCGGCCGTGGGCCGCGGCGTCTCCGTCTCGGCGGCCGGGCGCGGCGTGCCGGTCCAGGCCGAGATGGGCGGCCAGAACGCCGCCATCGTGCTGGACGACGCCAACATCGAGGCCGCCGCCGCGCAGATCGCCGCCGCCGCCTTCGGCTACGCCGGGCAGAAGTGCACCGCCACCAAGCGGGTCATCACCGTGGGCAACGCCGCCGAGGTCCGCGAGGCTCTCACCGCGGCCGTCGCCAAGCTCGGCGTGGGCGACCCCGCCGACCCCGGCACCGCCGTCGGCCCGCTGATCGAGGAGTCCGCCCGCGACCGCGTGATCTCGGCCACCGAGGGCGCCCGCGTGCTCGCCGGCGGCGAGGCGCTGGCCCGGGACGGCTGGTACGCCGCCCCCACCCTGGTCGACGGCGCCCCCGCCGACCACCTGCTCGCCCGCGAGGAGGTCTTCGGCCCCATCTGCCTGGTCCAGGACGCCGCCTCGGTGGACGAGGCCGTGGCCCTGGCCAACGGCGTGCGGTACGGCCTGGTCTCCGCCGTCTACACCGGCGACCTGGACCGCGCCCTCGACGTGTCCTCCCGCCTGGACACCGGCCTCGTCAAGGTCAACAACCCCACCAGCGGCGTCGACTTCTACCTGCCCTTCGGCGGCGTCAAGGACTCCAGCCACGGCCCCCGCGAGCAGGGCAAGGCCGCCCAGGAGTTCTACACCTCCACCCACACCGTCGCCCTCGGCCCCTCCGGCCGCTGACCTCCGCACGGCTCCGGCACCGACGACGGCGCCGGGACTCCGGACCCGCGCGGACCGGCGCCGGGCCCGCCGGGAAGGGCGGGCCCGGCGCCGGTGGGGGCGGGGGACAGGGGACCGGGGGACCGGAGGTCACTCGCCGGAGTGGGCGACCAGGTCGAACCAGACGGTCTTGCCGCCGGGGCCCTGGCGCACGCCCCAGTGACGGGCCAGGAGGTCGACCAGATGCAGGCCGCGGCCCGTCTCGTCGTAGACGCGGGTCTGCAGTAGGTGCGGGGACTCGGGGCTGGAGTCCTGGACTTCGCAGCGCAGCACGGAGCCGTCGGCGGACAGGGTGAGCACGGGGGTCCCCCAGGCGTGACGCAGGGCGTTGGCGACCAGCTCGGTGACCAGCAGCTCGGCGACCTCGCCGTCCTCCGCGAGACCCCAGTCCGCGAGGCAGGCCCGGACGAGCCGCCGGGCCAGCGGGATCGAGGACACACTCTCGCCCAGCACCCAGCAGGCCGAGATCCGTCCCCCGGCCTGTTCACCCGCGTCCGGGTCGTCCGCGGCGCCGGTGACCTCGCGCACGCTCCCGGCCCCCGGACCGGCCGGAAGCCTCGCCGTCGTGTCGACGGCCCGCGACTCCCGCAGGCCGACGACATTCCCGAGCACGCTCCCCGGCACGTCCGAGTCGTCCGGACCGTCCGGCGCATCTGGCATGCCCGAAGGGCGGGGCGCGTCCTGGGTGTCCGGGCGGCGGGGTACGTCCTGGGTGTCCGGGCGGCGGGGTACGTCCGGAGTGGCCGGGAGGCGGGGCGCGTCTCGGGTGTCCGGGCGGTGGGGCACGTCCTGGGTGTCCGGGCGGTGGGGCGGGTCCGGAGTGGCCGGGAGGTGGGGCGCGTCCGGGATTTCCGGGAGGTGGGGCGCGTCCGGGACGGGCGGCTCGCCGAGTACGGTCAGGGTGCCGGGCACAGCCGACATGTCCGGGATGTTCGGTGCTTCGGTTCTCTGTGGCACTTCGGTCCCCTCCGTTCGGGCTGTAGTCTCCGGGGCGCCGGGATCTGTGCCGCGGCCCGGCTTCGCGGGCGGGCCGGGGTCCCGGGGTGGCGGTCCAGGATTCCTGGGCATTCGATCCCCCGTCTTGGGCGCCGGGGCCGCGGCCGTCGATCGGACGGCTCCACCGGCCGGCGCGTGCGCCTTGCCCCCTCGTTCGCAGGCGAGGAGGCACCTTCCTCACCACGATGACCCCGCGAGGGCGGCGGCGTCTTCGACGGCAGCATCCATCCCCCGGGTCACGCCAGCCTGGGCCCGGTATTCCTGCTACCTGCAATGCGCGGCGGGACGCCAGCTGGAAGCCTGGTGGTGTGCCCGTGCGTTGCCTGATCGTCGATGACAACGATCACTTCCTGAGGGTCGCCGGCCGGGTCCTGGACCGGGGCGGGATCTCGGTGGTCGGTGTCTCGTCGGGGCTGGACGCCATGGCACGGTTCGACGAGCTGGACCCGGACGTCGCGCTGGTCGACGTGGATCTCGGCGAGTACGACGGCTTCGAGCTGGTGGAGCGGCTGACGCGCGCCGCCCGGCTCCGCCCCCCGTGCCTGATCCTTATCTCGGCACGGCCGGGGAGCGACGTGGCGGACCTGGTCGAGCAGAGCCCGGCCGTGGCGTTCGTCGCCAAGTCGGACCTGTGCGCCGAGCTGATCCTCTCCATCGTCCGCGGCGCGAACGGCCACGGGTGCCCCGTGGCGGACAGGGACCCGGCCTGAGGACGGCGAGCCGTCAGCGGGAGTCGAGGAACGTCAGCACGGCGAGCACGCGGCGGTGGTCCTCCCCGGTCTCGGGCAGGCGCATCCGCAGCATGATGCTGCGGACGTGCTTCTCGACGGTGCCCTCGGTGATCCACAGCCGCCGGGCGATGCCCGCGTTGGAGCGTCCCTCGGCCATCAGCGACAGGACCTCCCGCTCCCGCGGGGTGAGCTGGTCCAGCGGGTCGTCCCGGTGCCGGGCGGCCACCAGTTCCTGCACCAGGCTGGGATCGACCACCGAGCCGCCCTGCGCGATCCGCCGCAGGTTCTCCATGAACTCGGCGACGTCCATCACCCGGCTCTTCAGCAGGTACCCCACCCGGGGCCCCGAGCCGAGCAGCTCCATCGCCTCCTCGACCTCGACGTGCGCCGACAGCAGCAGGATGCCGATCCAGGGGCAGCAGGCACGGATCGCCTTGGCGGCCTCCAGCCCCTCCATCGCCTGCCCGGGCGGCATCCGGATGTCCACCACCGCGAGGTCGGGACGCTGCTCGCGGGTCAGGGCGATCAGCCCGGGACCGTCCCCGGCGAGGCCCGCGATCTCGAAGCCCGACCGCTCCAGCAGTCCGGCCAGGCCCTCGCGCAGCAGAACGTCGTCGTCGGCCAGCACGACGCGGAGCCGGCGCTCCGCGCCCTGGTCGCCCACCGGTGCCGTCATCACTGGTCGCCTCGCTCCGTGCCACCCTGCTCGGTCGTCGATGGGGGGCCGCCGGGGAAGTGCCCCGGCCCGGGGATGGGGGATCCGCGAGAGTATTGTCAGTGGTTGTGTGCCTGGTTGCCGCTGCTGCTCCGGCGATCGGCGCGGCCGCCGGTCGCGCTCGGCGTCGTGACCGCCGTCTGCCTGATCGCGGTTGAGGCCCTGCTGGCACATCTGCTCGAGACGATCGCGGATCCCGCGTCTCTCGGCGTAGTTTACCTGGTCGGCGTCCTGGCGGTCTCGATCGTGTGGGGTCTCGGCCTGGGCGCGGCGACGGCGGTGGCGAGCGCGCTGGCCTTCGACTTCCTCAACCTCCCGCCGCAGGGCACCCTCGCCGTCCACCAGGGCGAGGGACTGGTGACCCTGCTGGTCTTCCTCGTCGTCTCGCTGACCACCGGCTCCATCACGTCGGTCTCGCGCGCGCTCGCCGCGGAGGCCGAGAAGCGCCGCCGTGAGGCGGACGCGCGCCGCCAGGAGGCCGACGAGCGGCGCTGCGAGGCCGACCTGGCGACCCGCCTGTCCCGCGTACTGCTCGGCGTCCGCGACCTGCCCGAGGCCCTGGCGGCGGCGGCGCTCCACGTGGGGCGCGCGGCCGGCCTCCCCGGCCTGACGCTCGTCCCCGGCGCCGCCGAGCCGGGCCCCGGCCGGGTGGCGCTGCCGCTGTGCCGGGGCGGCGTGGCGCTCGGCACGCTGATCGTCGGCGAGGCGGAGGAGCCGGTGCTGCGTCACCTGGAACGGCGTGTCGTACCGGTCCTGGTGTCGCTGCTCGGCGCGGCGTGCGACCGGGCCGAGATCCACGAGGCGCTGAAGGCCAGCCGGGATGATCTGCATCGCATCGTGGCCGAGCAGGCCGCGCTGCGGCGGGTGGCCACGCTGGTCGCGCGCGGCGTCACCCCCGAGGAGCTGTTCGGCGCGGTGGCGGCCGAGATGGGCCGCATCCTCGACGTGGAGCACGCGGCGATCGTCCGGTACGACCGCGACGGCATGCTCGTCTCGGTGGGGTCGTGGAACGCGCGCGGCCCGGAGTTCAGGATCCCGCCGGGCTGGCGCTACTCCCCGGACGTGCCGAGCGTCGCCGGGATGGTCTGGCGCACCGGGCGGCGGGCCCGGATGACCGGGTTCGACAGCGCGTGCGGGGAGATCGCCGCGTGGGCCAGGCGGCGGGGGGTCCGGTCCGCGGTCGGCACCCCGATCAGCGTGGACGGCCGGGTGTGGGGCGTCGCGATCACCCTGTCGACGGACGCCGAGCCCGCCGCGGGCGTGGAGCGGCGCATGGAGGAGTTCACCGAGCTGGTCGCCACCGCGATCTCCAACGCGCAGGCCCGGACGCAGCTGGCCGCCTCCCGGGCCCGCGCGGTGACCGCCGCGGACGACACCCGGCGGCGGATCGAGCGCGACCTGCACGACGGGGCGCAGCAGCGCCTGGTGGCGGTGGGCCTCGGCCTGCGCGCGGCCAGGGAGGAGGTGCCGCCGGAGCTGCCCGGTCTCGGCGTGCGGCTGGACCACGTGGCGGACGACGTCGCCGGCGTGGTGGCGGACCTGCAGGAGCTGTCCCGCGGCCTGCACCCGGCGATCCTGTCCCGCGGCGGCCTGATCCCGGCGGTGAAGATGCTCGCCCGGCGCTCGGCGGTGCCGGTGGAGCTCGACCTGCGCGTGCGCGGCCGGCTGGACGAGCGGGTGGAGGTGGCCGTCTACTACGTCGTGTCGGAGGCGCTCACCAATATCGCCAAGCACGCCCACGCCTCGGTGGTCGAGATCGGCGTGACCGTGCGGGGCCGCACGCTGCGCCTGTCGGTCCACGACGACGGCATCGGCGGCGCCGACCCCCAGGGCGGCTCGGGTCTCGCGGGTCTCGGCGACCGCGTCGAGGTGGCCGGCGGCACCCTCACCGTCAGCAGCGTGCCCGGCGAGGGCACCAGCCTGGAGGCCGTCATCCCCCTCCACACGGTTCCCCCGGCCGCGGCGAAGGCCGCCACCTGAGAGACCTCGGCACGGCGGCCGGGGGAGGGCCGCCGTCCACGGTCCCGTCGTCAGGGGACCGGCCGGGCCTCCGGCTCGATGCCGTGCGGGGCGGGCGGGGTCTCGCCGTCCGGGCGGGGCGGGTCCTGGGTGCGGGTGGCGCCGACGGAGGCGACGACGACGCAGGCGATGGCGGCCCACTGCCACAGGGTCAGGAACTCGTGCAGGATGATCAGGCCGACCAGGGCGGCCGCCGCGGGCTCCAGGCTCATCAGGATGCCGAAGACCCGCTTGGGCATGCGGCGCAGGGCCTCCAGCTCCAGCGTGTACGGGATCACCGAGGAGAGCAGCCCGACGCCCACGCCGATCAGGATGACGTGCGGCTCCAGCAGATCGGCCCCGCCGCTGGTGACGCCGAACGGCGCGATCACCACCGCCGCCACGATCATGGCGGCCGTCAGCCCGCCGGTCCCGGGGATGCGGCTGCCCGCGGTGGCCGACATGACGATGTACCCCGCCCAGAAGGCCCCCGCGAGCGCGGCGAACAGCAGCCCGAGCAGGCTCACCTCCCCGCCGCTCCACGGCGCCAGCAGCGCGATGCCGGCCCCGGCGAGCGCCACCCACAGCAGGTCCAGCCGGCGGCGCGAGGAGGCGACCGCGACGCCGAGCGGCCCGAGGAACTCCACGGTCACCGCGATGCCGATGGGGAGCCTCGCCAAGGCCTCGTAGAAGGCGAGGTTCATCAGGCCGAGCGACAGCCCGAACGCGCCCACCACGGCGAAGTCGCGCCGCGCCAGCCCGCGCAGCCGCGGCCTGGCCAGCACGGCGAGGATCACCGCGCCGGTGGCGATGCGCAGGAACACCACGGCGCTCGGGGTGAACTGCCCGAACAGCTGTTTGGCCAGCCCCGCGCCGACCTGCACCGACACGATGGCGAGCAGGACCAGCCCCGGCGCGGGCACGGCCGCGAACGCCGTGCGGGCGGCGGCGCCGGGCCGTGCGCGGGCACGGGGGCGCGGCGTCGCGGACGGGGGGGACGCGGTCATGGGAAGCACTCACGTTCTCCGCACGGGGGCGTGCGGCTCGGGGACGGGCGGCGGGTCACTCCCAGCGGAAGGTCCGGGCGGCCAGCGCCAGGGTAACCGCGGCCCAGGCGAGCAGGACGAGCAGGGGGCCCGCCGGGAGTCCGCCGCCGGCGGCGAGCACCGACCGAAGGCCGCCGGTGAGCGCGGTGATCGGCAGCAGCTCCACGACGGCGCGCACGGCGTGCGGGAACGCGGTGACCGGGAGCACCACCCCGCCGAGGCCGAGCAGCACCAGGTAGACCAGGTTGGCGGCGGCCAGGGTGGCCTCGGCGCGCAGGATGCCCGCCATCAGCAGGCCCAGCCCGCTGAACGCCGCCGTGCCCGCGAGGATCAGCACCAGCGCCCAGGCGGGGTTCCCGCCGGGCCGCCACCCCAGCGCCAGCGCCACCCCGGCCAGCACGGCGACCTGGAGCACCTCCACGGCCAGCACGGCGAGGGTCTTGGCCAGCAGCAGCCCCGCGCGCGGCAGGGGAGTGGCGCCGAGGCGCTTCAGCACGCCGTACCGGCGCTCGAACCCGGTGGCGATGGCCTGCCCGGTGAAGGCGGTGGACATGATCGCGAGCGCGAGCACCCCGGGCGCGACGAAGTCGATCCGCCTGCCGGGCAGCTCCAGCAGCGGCGCGGCGGAGAACCCCACCAGCACCAGCACCGGGATGATCAGGGTGAGCAGCAGCTGCTCGCCGTTGCGCAGCACGGCCCGCACCTCGGCCCCCGCCTGTGCCAGCACCATCCGCGGCAGCGGGGCCGCCCCCGGCCGCGGCGTGAAGTCGAGCGCAGCGGTCACCGCGGCCCCCTTCCTGTCGCCCGCGCGCCCGCCACGGCGGCCCGCACGGGTGCGATGGTCACGACGTCCGTCCGTGCGCGTCTCCAGGGGCCCGACGGCCCTGCGTGCGTGTGGGTGGTCTTCCGGGTCACCGGAGTTCACGGCCGGTCAGTTCCAGGAAGACGTCCTCCAGGGTGCGGCGCTCCACGCTGAGGTCGTCGGCGGCGACGCCCTCGGCGGCGCACCAGGCGGTGACCGTGCCGAGGAGCTCGGGGCCGACGTGGCCCTCGATGACGTAATGGCCGCTCGGCGACTCCTTGGCGGCGCTGCCGATCGGGAGCGCGGCCAGCAGCTCGTCCAGGTCCAGGCCGGGCCGGGCCCGGAAGCGCAGCTGGCGCTCGGCGCCGGTGAGCGAGCTCGGGCTGCCCTGCGCCACGACCGTGCCCCGGTCGATGATGACCACGTGGTCGGCCAGCCGCTCGGCCTCGTCCATGTGGTGGGTGGTCAGCACCGTCGCCACCCCGCGGGCGCGCAGCTCGCCGACGAGCTCCCAGCAGGCGTGCCGGGCCTGGGGGTCCAGCCCCGCGGTCGGCTCGTCCAGGAACACCAGCTCGGGCCGACCGACGACGGCGGCGGCCAGCGACAGCCGCTGCTGCTGGCCCCCGGACAGGCGGCGGTACGGCGTGCGGGCGTGCTCGGACAGGCCCAGCCGGGACAGCAGCGCCCCGGGGTCCAGCGGGTGGGCGTGGAAGCGGGCGACCAGGCGAAGCCACTCCCCGGCGCGCGCGGCGGGCGGCACCCCGCCCGACTGGAGCATCACGCCGACCCGGGGCCGCAGCCGCGCCGCCTGGCGTACGGGGTCCAGGCCGAGGACGCGGACGGTGCCGCCGTCGGCCTTCCTGAACCCCTCGCAGATCTCGACCGTGGAGGTCTTGCCCGCGCCGTTGGGCCCGAGGATCGCGGTGACCGCCCCTCGCGCGGCGCTGAGGGTCAGGCCGTCCACGGCGACGATCCGGCCGTACCGCTTGACCAGACCGGTGAGCGCGACGGCTGGGGACTCCATGGTGACGAGTCTAGGGACCGTGTCGCGTGGTCCCGTCCTCAGGCCGGGCGCCGGTGACCGGCCGCGGGTAAAGGTTGCGCGCGCCTATCGCCAAGGGCCCGGGGCGCCCCGGGCCGCCGGGCGCCGGGCCGTGCCAGGGTGTGCTTCGCGGCGCCCGCGATCGGACGGGGAGGTCCGGCATGCCCACACGAACCGGTTACCGGCCAGGTCTGCCCTGTTACGCGGACCTGTCGACCCCCGACATGGGGACGTCGGCCGCCTTCTACGGCGCCCTGTTCGGCTGGCGCGCCGAAGCCGGCGACGAGGGATACACCTGCTTCACCTGGCGGGGCATGCCGGTGGCCGGTGCAGGGCCGACGTTCGCCGAGGGCCGCCCGTCGGCCTGGAACACCTATTTCGCCGCCGAGGACGCCGAGTGCGCGGCCGACAGGGTCAAGGAGGCCGGCGGCCGGGTGATCACCGGCCCCTCGCAGGTCTTCGACGAGGGCACCATGGCGGTGTTCGAGGACCCCGAGGGGGCCCGTTTCCTGGTGTGGCAGGCGGGCCGGTGCCACGGCGCCCGGCTGGTGGACGAGCCCGGGGCGCCCTGCCGGTACGAGCTGTGGACGCGCGACCCTGTGGGGGGCATGGCGTTCTACCCCGAGGTGTTCGGGTGGGAGACGCGCGGCGGCCAGGACGGCGAGCCGGGTGCCCTGTGGCTGGCCGACGGGCGCGCCGCGGCGGGCCTGCGGCCCATGGAGGAGGGCGTCCCCCCGGAGGTCCCGGCCCACTGGCTGGTCCATTTCGGGGTGCCCGACTGCGACCGGGCCGTGGACCTCGGCGTACGCTGTGGCGGCCGGGTCCTGCGCGAGCCGCGCGACCTGCCGTCCGGGCGGCGGGCCGTGCTCGCCGACCCCCTCGGCGCCCGTTTCGCCGTCCTGGCCCGCTGACTTCCCGGCACCGGCCCTCACCTGCGGGTTAGGTAAGGCTTACCTGCGTGACAAACCCCATGTCGCGGGTGGCGGTCAGCGGTTGTCGTGCGGGAAGGAATTAAGGCACACTGATGTTGTGAAAAACGTGGCTGGCATGGCGAACGCCGATGCGGGGGCGGAGCGCGGGACGCGCGCCCGCGTCGCCCGGCTGATCCTGGAACACGGCCCGATCAACGCCGCCGCACTGGGCGAGCGGCTCGGGCTCACGCCGGCGGCCGTGCGCCGTCACCTCGACAACCTGCTCGCCGAAGGCATGATAGAGCCTCGCGTCGCGCGCCCGCGCGGCCAGCGGGGCCGCGGGCGGCCCGCCAAGCTGTTCGTGATCACCGACCGCGGACGCGGCACCTTCGTGCACGCCTACGACGGGCTCGCGGGCGGCGCGCTGCGCTTCCTGGCCGAGCGCGCCGGGGAGAGCGCCGTCGCCGACTTCGCCCGCGCCCAGATGAGCGGCCTGGTCGGGCGGCTGGCGCCCGCCCTGAGCGACGTGCCCGCCGACGAGCGGGTGCGCTACCTCGCCGAGGCCCTGACGGCGGACGGCTACGCCGCGTCGTCGTCGGAGGCCAAGTCCGGCGGCGAGCAGCTGTGCCAGCACCACTGCCCCGTGGCGCATGTGGCGGCGGAGTTCCCGCAGCTGTGCGAGGCAGAGACCGAGGCGTTCGGGCGGCTCCTCGGCACCCCCGTGCAACGACTCGCGACCATCGCGCACGGCGACGGGGTCTGCACGACCCACGTCAGCCCGCCCGCGCTGGCCTCACAGCGGAACACCCAGCGGCGACCGCGCCGCGACCCCACCGTGGACACGACCGGGGACCCCGGCGTGACCGAAGCCACTTCGCAGAACGCGATCGAGACGAGCAAGGAGACCGGAAGGTGACTGTCACCGACCGCCCGGAGCTGGAAGGCCTCGGAAAGTACAAGTTCGGCTGGTCCGACGCCGATGACGCAGGTGCCTTGGCGCGGCGAGGTCTGTCCGAGGACGTCGTCCGCAACATCTCCGCGCTGAAGAGCGAGCCCGAGTGGATGCTCGACCTGCGGTTGAAGGGTCTGCGGCTGTTCGGCAAGAAGCCGATGCCGTCGTGGGGCTCCGACCTGAGCGGCATCGACTTCGACAACATCAAATACTTCGTGCGCTCCACCGAGAAGCAGGCCACGTCCTGGGACGAGCTGCCGGCGGACATCAAGAACACCTACGACAAGCTCGGCATCCCCGAGGCGGAGAAGCAGCGCCTCATCGCGGGCGTGGCCGCGCAGTACGAGTCCGAGGTCGTCTATCACAAGATCCGTGAGGACCTCGAGGAGAAGGGCGTGATCTTCCTCGACACCGACACCGGTCTCAAGGAGCACCCCGAGCTCTTCAAGGAGTACTTCGGCTCGGTGATCCCGGTCGGCGACAACAAGTTCGCGTCGCTGAACTCCGCGGTGTGGTCGGGCGGCTCGTTCATCTACGTGCCGCCGAACGTCCAGGTCGACATCCCGCTCCAGGCCTACTTCCGGATCAACACCGAGAACATGGGCCAGTTCGAGCGCACGCTGATCATCGTCGACGAGGGCTCCTACGTCCACTACGTCGAGGGCTGCACGGCGCCGATCTACTCGTCCGACTCGCTGCACAGCGCGGTCGTCGAGATCATCGTGAAGAAGAACGCCCGCTGCCGGTACACGACCATCCAGAACTGGTCGAACAACGTCTACAACCTGGTCACCAAGCGCGCCGTCGCCTACGAGGGCGCGACCATGGAGTGGATCGACGGCAACATCGGCTCCAAGGTCACCATGAAGTACCCGGCCGTCTACCTCATGGGCGAGCACGCCAAGGGCGAGACCCTGAGCGTCGCCTTCGCCGGCGAGGGCCAGCACCAGGACGCCGGCGCCAAGATGGTGCACCTCGCGCCGAAGACCTCCTCGACGATCGTCTCCAAGTCGGTCGCCCGGGGCGGCGGCCGCACGTCCTACCGCGGTCTCGTGCAGATCGAGGAGGGCGCGGCCGGCTCGGCGTCCACCGTCAAGTGCGACGCGCTGCTCATCGACCAGATCAGCCGCTCGGACACCTACCCCTACGTCGACGTCCGCGAGGACGACGTCTCCATGGGTCACGAGGCCACGGTCTCCAAGGTGTCGGAGAACCAGCTGTTCTACCTCATGAGCCGCGGCATGAACGAGGACGAGGCCATGGCCATGATCGTGCGCGGGTTCGTCGAGCCCATCGCGCGCGAGCTGCCCATGGAGTACGCGCTCGAGCTCAACCGGCTGATCGAGCTGCAGATGGAAGGGGCGGTGGGCTGACGATGGGCCTCGACACCAAGCCGCTGTCCGCCATGCACGGGACGTCGTCCTACTCCCTGGACGACTTCCCCGTGCCGAGCGGGCGCGAGGAGATATGGCGGTTCACCCCGCTGTCGCGGCTGCGCGGCCTGCACGACGGCACGGCCGCCGTCTCGGGCAATGTCGTGGTCGAGGTGTCCGCTCCGCCGGACGTCACCGTCGAGACGGTCGGCCGTGACGACCCCCGGCTCGGCCGGGCGTACGTCCCCGCCGACCGGGTGAGCGCCCAGGCGTACTCCTCGTTCGAGAAGGCCACCGTGATCACGGTCCCGCAGGAGGTGGTGGCCTCCGCCGAGACGGTGATCACCCTGCGCGGCGACGGGCAGGGCGTCTCGTACGGCCACATCGTGATCTCCGTGGAACCGATGGCCGAGGCCGTTGTCGTCCTGGACCACCAGGGCAGCGCGGTGTACGCCGACAACGTCGAGTTCGTGGTCGGCGACGGGGCGACGCTGAAGATCGTCAGCCTGCAGGACTGGGCCGACGACGCGGTGCACGTCTCCCACCACCACGCCCGCCTCGGCAAGGACGCCACCTTCAAGAGCTTCGTCGTCACCCTCGGCGGCGACCTCGTGCGCCTGGCCCCCTCGGTGGCCTACACCGGCCGGGGCGCCGACGCCGACCTCAGCGGCCTGTACTTCGTGGACGCCGGCCAGCACATCGAGCACCGGCTGCTGGTCGACCACAGCGTCCCCGACTGCCGCAGCAACGTCGACTACCGCGGCGCGCTGCAGGGCGAGGAGGCGCACGCCGTGTGGATCGGCGACGTGGTCATCCGCGTCGAGGCCACCGGCACCGACACCTACGAGCTCAACCGCAACCTCCTGCTCACCGACGGCGCGCGCGCCGACTCGGTGCCCAACCTGGAGATCCTCACCGGTGAGGTCGCCGGCGCCGGGCACGCCTCGGCCTCGGGCAGGCTGGACGACGAGCACACCTTCTACCTCCAGGCGCGGGGCATCCCCTACGACGAGGCGCGACGGCTGGTGATCCGGGGCTTCTTCGCCCAGCTGATCCAGAAGATCGAGGTCGAGGAGATCCGGGACCGGGTGCTCGCGGCCGTGGAGGCGGAGCTGGCGCGATGACGTTTCAGAAAGTCTGTTCTCTCTCCGACATCCCCGACGGCGGCGTGACCGGTGTCGAGGTGGAGGGGATGCCGGTCGCGCTGGTGCGCAAGGACGACGAGGTCTTCGCCCTGCACGACGTCTGCTCGCACGCCGAGGTGCGGCTGAGCGAGGGCGAGGTGTACGACGACACGCTGGAGTGCTGGCTGCACGGTTCGTGTTTCGACGTGCGCTCCGGCAAGCCGACCGGCCCCCCCGCGACGCGGCCGGTCGCCGTCTACCGAGTCAAGCTCGACGGCGACGACGTGCTCGTCTCGCTCGACAGCGCCGAGAATGCCGAAAATGGGGAGTCCTAAAGTGTCCAGCTTGGAAATTCGCGACCTGCACGTCTCCGTCGACGACAAGGAGATCCTGCGCGGCGTGGACCTGACCGTCCGGTCGGGTGAGACCCACGCCATCATGGGGCCGAACGGCTCGGGCAAGTCCACGCTCGCCTACGCCATCGCGGGCCACCCGAAGTACACCATCACCTCCGGGGCGGTCCTGCTCGACGGCGAGGACGTGCTGTCGATGACGGTGGACGAGCGCGCCAGGGCCGGCCTTTTCCTCGCCATGCAGTACCCGGTGGAGGTGCCCGGCGTCACGGTGTCCAACTTCCTGCGCAGCGCCGTGACGGCCGTGCGCGGTGAGGCGCCGAAGCTGCGGGTGTTCACCAAGGAGCTTAAGCAGGGCATGGACGCGCTGGCCATCGACGCCGCCTTCGCCCAGCGCAACCTCAACGAGGGCTTCTCCGGCGGTGAGAAGAAGCGCCACGAGATCCTCCAGCTGGAGCTGCTCAAGCCCAAGATCGCGATCCTGGACGAGACCGACTCCGGCCTGGACGTCGACGCGCTGCGCGTGGTGTCCGAGGGCATCAACCGCTTCGGCGCGAGCGGCGAGACCGGCGTGCTGCTGATCACCCACTACACCCGTATCCTGCGGTACGTGAAGCCCCAGTTCGTGCACGTCTTCTCCGCCGGGCGCATCGTCGAGGAGGGTGGCCCCGAGCTCGCCGAGCAGCTGGAGGCCGAGGGCTACGAGCGCTTCACCAAGGCGTCCGCATGACCACCATGACGACGAGCGTGCTCGACGTGGAGAGGATCAGGACCGACTTCCCGATCCTCGCCCGCGAGCTGCCCGGCGGCCGGCCGCTGATCTACCTGGACTCGGGCAACTCCTCGCAGAAGCCCGTCCAGGTGATCGAGGCGATGCGCGAGCACCTGGCGCTCCACTACGGCAACGTCGGCCGCGCCCTGCACGTCCTCGGCAGCGAGTCCACCGAGGCGTACGAGGGGGCGCGGGACAAGATCGCGGCCTTCGTCGGCGCGCCGTCCCGCGACGAGGTGGTGTTCACCAAGAACGCCTCCGAGGCGCTGAACCTCGTGGCGTACGCCTTCGGCAACCCCATCGGGCAGGACGAGCGGTTCCGCATGGGGCCCGGCGACGAGATCGTCATCTCCGAGATGGAGCACCACTCCAACATCGTGCCGTGGCAGATGCTCGCGCAGCGCACCGGCGCGACGCTGCGGTGGTTCCCGGTCACCGACGAGGGCCGGCTCGATCTGTCCGGGCTGGATGAGCTGGTCACCGAGCGCACCAAGATCGTGTCGATCGTCCACCAGTCCAACGTCCTCGGCACGGTCAACCCCGTCGCCGACGTGCTGGCCCGGGTGCGCCAGGTCGGCGCGCTGATGATGCTGGACGCCTCCCAGTCGGTGCCGCACCGCCGCGTCGACGTGGCCGCGCTCGGCGTGGACTTCGTGGCGTTCACCGGGCACAAGATGGTCGGGCCTTCCGGCATCGGCGTGCTGTGGGGCCGCCAGGAGCTGCTGGAGGCCATGCCTCCGTTCCTCGGCGGCGGCGAGATGATCGAGGCGGTCTGGATGGACCACTCGACCTACGCCCCGGTGCCGCACAAGTTCGAGGCGGGCACCCCGCCGATCGTCGAGGCCGTGGGCCTCGGCGCCGCCGTCGACTACCTCACGTCGATCGGCATGGACCAGATCCAGCGGCACGAGCACGACCTGACGGTGTACGGTCTTGAGGCGCTCCAGGAGTTCCCCGGGCTGCGGATCATCGGGCCGCGGAACGCCGAGGAGCGCGGCGGCACCCTGTCGTTCACCATCCCCGGTGTGCACCCGCACGATGTTGGGCAGATCCTGGACGACCGGTTCGGCATCGCCGTCCGTGTCGGGCATCACTGTGCCCGGCCGCTCCACCTGCGGTTCGGAATACCCGCGACCACGCGGGCGTCTATTTACCTGTACAACACCACGGACGAGATCGACGCCCTGGTCCGCGGTCTCCACCACGTCCAGAAGGTGTTCGGATAAGACATGATCGCCGAGTCGCTGTACCAGGAGCTGATCCTGGAGCATTACAAGCACCCGCTTGGCCGCGGTCTGCGCGAGCCCTACGACGCCGAGGTTCACCACGTCAACCCGACGTGCGGTGACGAGGTGACCATGCGGGTGAAGCTGGGCGATGGCGGCAAGGTCGAGGACGTCTCCTACGACGGCCAGGGCTGCTCGATCAGCCAGGCCGCCGCGTCGGTCCTGCACGAGCTGGCCACCGGCGCGACCGTCGAGGACACCCTGGCGATCGTGGACGAGTTCACCCGCCTCATGCAGGGGCGCGGCCAGGTGGAGCCCGACGAGGACGTCCTCGGGGACGCCGTCGCCTTCGCCGGCGTCGCCAAGTACCCCGCCAGGGTCAAGTGCGCGCTCCTGGCCTGGATGGCCTACAAGGACGCACTGGTCCGGAGTTCCGCATGAGCGCCGTCCGCCTTCCCGGCGGTACCCTGGCCCGTGTAGCGGCGATGTTCAAGGAGGTGGCGGCGTGAGCAAGCCTGTGGAGACCCCCGTCGGCTTCGACGGTGATACGACCCTCGACGACGTGATGGAGGCCCTCAAGGACGTCGTCGACCCCGAGCTCGGCGTCAACGTCGTGGACCTCGGCCTGATCTACGGCGTCAACCTCGACCCCGGCGAGCCCGGCGCGGCCCCCGTGGCCACCCTTGACATGACCCTGACCAGCGCGGCCTGCCCCCTCACCGACGTGATCGAGGAACAGGCCCACACCGCCCTCGACGGCATGGTCTCCGACGTCAAGATCAACTGGGTCTGGCTGCCCCCGTGGGGCCCGGACAAGATCACCGACGACGGCCGGGACCAGCTGCGCATGCTCGGCTTCAACGTCTGACCCGCCTCACCCCCTCCGCCCGCCCCGGGCGAGCACCACTCTGAGTGACTTTCGAAATCGTTCCCTTGCGGGAAACGGCCTGCTGGGGCGGGTGAGAGGGGCGCGTGTTCGCGGGGCCGGCCCCTCGGAAACAAGGCGTGAGGGGTGGCCGCTGATCGTGGGGGAGCCGGAGTCGGGTAGACTCGGCATGCGCTTTACTGCGGGCGGTGTTCGCGTGTTGTCAGATGATCACGAACCGCCCGGCGCTCTGTTCCCCTAGGTGCGGCATGGGCCGCACTACACCGGCTCGTCCTTTTCGAGAAGTGACGTGCCATGATCTCTTCTATCGAAAGGCACGACACAACGTGACCAGCTTCAATGCCGCCATGCCCGCCGACGCGCCCACCGGCGCTCAGCAGGACGAGGCGGTACCGGCCGCGCCCGCGGGGCCGCCGGAGTTCGCCCTGCTGGGGCTGCCCAAGCCCCTGGTGTCCGCGCTCGCGCGGCAGGGCATCGACAGTCCGTTCCCCATCCAGCGGGCCACCATCCCGGACATCCTCTCGGGTAAGGACGTGCTCGGCCGGGGGCAGACGGGGTCGGGCAAGACCCTGGCGTTCGGACTGCCCACTCTCACGCGGATCGCGGGCGTGAAGGCGGCGCCGCACCGGCCGCTCGCCGTGATCCTGGTTCCCACCCGCGAGCTGGCCATGCAGGTCACCGACGCGCTGGAGCCGCTCGGCCGCGGGCTGAGCCTGCGGATCAAGACCGTCGTCGGCGGCATGTCGATGGGCCGCCAGATCGAGGCGCTGCGGCGCGGCGTCGAGATCGTCGTGGCCACCCCGGGCCGCCTCACGGACCTGGTGCAGCAGGGCGAGTGCTCGCTCTCCGAGGTCCGGATCACCGTGATCGACGAGGCCGACCACATGTGCGACCTCGGCTTCTTCCCGGTGGTGAGCGCCCTGCTGGAGCGCACCCCCGCGGACGGCCAGCGCCTGCTGTTCTCCGCCACCCTGGACGGCGACGTCGACAAGCTCGTCCGGCGCTTCCTGGACGCGCCGGTGACCCACTCGCTGGACCCGGCCACCTCCTCGGTCGACACCATGGAGCACCACATGCTCCAGGTCACCCGGGACGACAAGTTCGCCGTCACCGCGGAGATCGCCGGCCGCGAGGGCCGCACGATCATGTTCGTCCGCACCCAGCACGGGGTGGACCGCCTGGTCAAGCAGCTCGCCCGGGTCGGTGTGCGGGCCGGCGGCCTGCACGGCGGCAAGCGGCAGAACCAGCGTTCCCGCATCCTCTCCGAGTTCCGCGAGGGCGCCATCGGCGTGCTGGTGTGCACCGACGTCGCCGCGCGCGGCATCCACGTGGACGACGTCAGCCTGGTCCTGCACGTGGACCCGCCCATGGACCACAAGAGCTACCTGCACCGCGGCGGCCGTACGGCGCGGGCGGGCGAGCGCGGCACCGTGATGACCCTGGTGCTCCCCAACGAGCGCCGCTCGGCCGAGTCGATGACCCGCCGCGCCGGCGTGCGCCCGAACCGCCTCAGGGCCACCCCGGGCCACCCGAGCCTCGCCGAGCTGGCGGGCGCTCAGGCGCCGAGCGGCGTGGCGGTCCCGGTGTGGGAGCCGGCGACCCCGGCGTCCGAGCGTCCGCGCCGCGAGGGCGGCGGTCACGGCGGCCGGCGTCCGCGCCGCTTCCACGACCGTTCCCGCGAGGACGGCCGTGAGGGCTCCTCCGACGACCGCCGCTCCGGCGGCGGCCCGCGCGGCGAGCGCCCGGCCCGTGACGCCCGCGGCGCCCGCGGCGGCTCCCCGTCCGGCCGCGGCTTCCGCGGCCGCTCCGGCCCCGCCGACCGCTCCGGCGGTCCCCGCACCGGCCACTGAGCAGTAAACAGCGGAACACGACAGGCCCGGCCGATCATCGGCCGGGCCTGTCGCATGTCCGGGGGACGTCCCCCGCCGCGCGGGGCCGGGAGCGGGTCCGGGACCTGGTGAGGTCGGGGTGGCCGCGCCGGAGCGGGCCGTGACAGGACGAGGGCGCCCGGTGAGTCGGGAAGGCGGCGCCGGAGCGGGCCCGCGACAGGACCAGGGTGGCCGGTGAGTCGGGAAGGCGGCGCCGGAGCGGGCCCGCGACAGGACCAGGGTGGCCGGTGAGTCAGGAGGGCGGTGCCTGGGCGGGTACGGGGCTCGGAGGGGGGCCGGTGCTGGCCCGGGGGGTGAGGCGGGCGGCCCTGTCCTCGTAGCCGGTCACCTCCTCGCCGCCGATGAGGGCGAGGAGGCGGCGGGCGGCCTGGGCGCCGTAGGCGGCGATGTCCCGGGTGAGGGCGGTGAGCGGCGGGCGTACCACCTGGGAGAGCGGGGAGTCGTCCCAGGCGACGACGGACAGGTCGCCGGGGACCGCAAGGCCCATCTCCTGGGCGACCGACAGGCCGGCCACGGCCATGATGTCGTTGTCGTAGATCAGCGCGGTGGGGCGCGGCGAACGGCTGAGCAGGCGCCGGGTGGCCCGGGCCCCCTCCTCGCCGGTGTAGTCGGTGTGCACCGTGATCGCCTCGGTGATCTCCAGCTCCGCGCAGACCGCGCCGAACGCCCGGTCCCGCAGCAGCGTGTGCGCCAGCCGGGGCAGCCCCGCGACGCGGGCGATCCGCCGGTGGCCGAGCGCGGTGAGATAGGCCACCGCCTCCCGCACCGCCAGCCCGTCGTCGGACCACACCGGCAGCAGCGCCCCCGCCTCCGACGGGTGGCCGAGCGCCACCACCGGCATGCCGAGCGTCTCCATCACCGGGACCCGCGGGTCGGCGAAGTAGAGGTCGACGAGAATGGCCCCGTCGATGCGCCCCTCGCCCCACCAGCGGTTGTACACCGCCATCTCCTCGTCGTGGTCGGGGACCACCTGGAGCATCAGGGCGTACGACCGGGCGGAAAGCTCGCTCTCGATGCCGCTGATCAGCTCCATGAAGAACGGTTCCACGCCGAGGAACCGGGCGGGCCGGCACAGCGCCAGGCCCACGGTGTCGGCGCGGGCGCCGTTGAGCGCCCGCGCGGCGCTGTTGGGCCGCCAGCCGATCTCCTCGGCGATGGCGACGATGCGGGCGCGGGTGGACGCGGACACCCCCGGCTGGCCGTTGAGCGCGTACGACACGGCGCCTTTGGAGACGCCGGCCTGCCGGGCGATGTCGGCGATCGTCGGTCGCTTCACTGAGCCCCCCTCAAGTGAACAGGCCTAGACCAACCCCCGACGGCCAGTACTTTACTATGCCCTCCGGCGAACGAAACGTGCGCGCCGGGACCGGGCGTGTGTCACGGGGCCCCTTCGAGCTGAACCGGAGCAGCGAATAGCCTGGGCTCCGGAGGCGACGTCATGCGGCCGTTGACATCTCCGACACGGCCACCGTACTTTCACGGTACTTATCCGGTTCAGTGCGATGCCGAAGCCCGCTCCTCCGGAAATCCGCGACCTCGCGGAATCCCGGCCGTCCGGCCGAAAGGCCGACCCCGAAGGAGACACCCTTGAGCATGTACCATCCGCTGCACGACGGCTGGACCCTCACCGCCGTCTCGGATGAAGTGGACATCGCCGGCGTCCCGGCGGTCGTCCCGGGTTGCGTGCACACCGATCTGCTCGCGGCCGGCCTCATCGACGACCCCTACCTGGACGACAACGAGAACCGGCTCACATGGATCGGCCGCACCACCTGGGCGTACGAGACGACCTTCCTGTGGCCCGCGGACGGCGCCGCAGACGCCGAGCGGGTCGACCTGGTCTGCGACGGCCTGGACACCGTCGCGACCGTCCTTTTGAACGGCACCGAGGTGGCCGCCACCGCCAACATGCACCGGTTCCATCGTTTCCCGGTGCGTGAGCTGCTGCGCGAGGGTGAGAACACCCTGCGGGTGGTGTTCGGCTCGCCCTACGACTACGCCGAGGAGCGCAGGGCCGAGGTGGGGGACCGGCCGGGCGCCTACGACGAGCCGTACCAGTTCATCCGCAAGATGGCCTGCAACTTCGGCTGGGACTGGGGCCCGACCCTGGTCACCGCCGGCATCTGGCGCTCCATCGGCCTGCACGCCTGGAGCGGCGCCCGCCTGGCCTCCGTGCGCCCCCTGGTGACCATGGAGGGCCACGACGGCCGGGTGGAGGTGCGCGCCACCGTGGAGCGGGCCGCGCCGGACGTGTCCCTGACGGTGACCGCCGAGGTGGCCGGGGTCCGCGCCGAGGCACGCCTCGCGCCCGGCGAGCGCGAGGCCGTCCTGGTGCTCGCCGTTCCCGGGCCGGACGTGTGGTGGCCGCGCGGGTACGGCGACCAGCCCCTTCATCCCCTGACGGTCCGCCTGGCCCCCGCCGGCGGCCACGGCCTCGCGAGCGGGGGTGGCGAGGACGAGTGGACCCGGGCCGTCGGCTTCCGGTCCCTGCGCCTTGACCTCGCGGACGGCGCGTTCACGTTCGTCGTCAACGACGTGCCGGTGTTCGCCCGCGGCGCCAACTGGATCCCCGACGACTGCTTCCCGGCCAGGATCACCCGGGAGCGCCTCGCCGAGCGCCTCGGCCAGGCCTGCGACGCCAACATGAACCTCCTGCGGATCTGGGGCGGCGGCCTGTACGAGAGCGACGACTTCTACGACCTCTGCGACCGCCTCGGCCTGCTGGTCTGGCAGGACTTCCCCTTCGCCTGCGCCGCCTACCCCGAGGAGGAGCCGTTCGCCTCCGAGGTGGAGGCCGAGGCCAGGGACAACGTGGCGCGGCTCATGCCCCGCCCGAGCCTGGTCCTGTGGAACGGCAACAACGAGAACATCGAGGGCTACCACGACTGGGGCTGGCGGGAGAGCCTCGCCGGGCGCACCTGGGGCGGCGGTTTCTACCACGACCTGCTGCCGCGCGTGGTCGCCGAGCTTGATCCCACCCGCCCGTACTGGCCGGGCAGCCCCTACTCCGGCGCCCCGGACCTCCCGCCCAACGACCCCGCCCGGGGCACCGTCCACATCTGGGACGTGTGGAACCGCGAGGACTACCTGCGCTACGGCGCCTACCACCCGAGGTTCGTCGCCGAGTTCGGCTTCCAGGGCCCGCCCGCGTACGCCACGCTGCGCCGCGCCGTGCGCGACGAGCACCTGACCCCCGCCTCGCCCGGCCTCGCGCACCACCAGAAGGCCGCGGACGGCATGGACAAGCTGCTGCGCGGCCTCGGCGACCACCTGCCCCAGCCGTCCGGCCTGGACGACTGGCACTACCTCACCCAGCTCAACCAGGCCCGCGCCCTCGCCTTCGCGCTGGAGCGCTTCCGGGCGCAGGCCCCGCGCTGCATGGGCACCGTCATCTGGCAGCTCAACGACTGCTGGCCGGTGATCTCCTGGGCCGCCGTCGACGGCGACGGGCGCCGCAAGCCCTTGTGGTACGCCGTCCGCCGTGCCTACGCCGACCGGCTGCTGACCTTCCAGGGCGACGCGATCACGCTGGTCAACGACGGCGGCGCCGGGTGGTCGGGCGAGCTGACCGTCACCCGGCTCGCGCTCAGCGGCGAACCCCTGGCCGTGGAGACCCTCCCCGTCGCCGTCCCCGCGCGCGGCACCCTGTCCGTGCCGCTGCCCGAGGCGGTGGCGGCCGCGGGCGACCCCGCCAAGGAGCTCATGACCGCCTCGGCCGGCGGCCTGACCGCGGTGCGCTTCTTCGCCGAGGACACCGAGGTGGCCTACCCCGAGGCCGAGATGGACGTCGTCACCGAGGAGGTGCCCGGCGGCACGCGCGTCACGGTGACCGCGCGCACCCTCGTCCGCGACCTGGCGCTGTTCCCCGACCGCCTCGACCCGCGGGCCGAGGTGGACGACATGCTGGTCACGCTGCCGCCCGGCGCCACCGCCACCTTCCACGTCAGCTCCCCCGAGCCGCTGGACCCGGCGGCCCTGACCTCCTACCCCGTGCTGCGGTGCGTCAACGAGGCCCGCAGGTGACCACGCGCGAGCGCGGGCGTCCGGGCCCCTGAGCGTTCCGGGGGCGTGGTTCGCACGTCTTCCGTCCGGGGCCGACTACTCTTGGCGGAGCAGGGACTCCGACGTGAGAGAGATCATGAAGACCTTCGAAGAGCTGTTCGCCGAGCTGTCCGAGAAGGCGCGCACCCGTCCCGCCGGGTCGGGCACCGTCGCGGCGCTGGACGCCGGTGTCCATGCCATCGGCAAGAAGGTCGTGGAGGAGGCCGCCGAGAGCTGGATGGCGGCCGAGCACGAGTCCACCGACCGGGCGGCCGAAGAGATCTCCCAGCTTCTCTATCACGTGCAGGTCCTGATGATCGCTCGCGGCATCGGGCTCGACGAGGTCTACAAGCATCTGTAGTGCCGGCCCGGTCACCCGGCCCGGCACGCCTCGTCGTTCCGACCCGCCGTCCATCCGATCAAAGGTGCTTTCACCATGCTGCGACTCGCCGTACCCAACAAGGGCGCTCTCACCGAGGCGGCCCAGACCATGCTCAAGGAAGCCGGTTACCGCTCCCGCAAGGACGCCAAGGAGCTCGTGGTCGTCGACCCGGAGAACTCCTGCGAGCTGTTCTTCCTGCGTCCCCGCGACATCGCCGTGTACGTCGGCGAGGGCACCCTGGACGCCGGGATCACCGGCCTCGACATGCTGTACGACTCCGGCGCCCCCGCTGAGGAGGTCATGCCGCTCGGGTTCGGCGTGTCCACCTTCCGCTTCGCCGCCCGGCCCGGCGAGTACGCCTCGGTCAAGGACCTCCAGGGCCTCCGCATCGCCACCTCCTACACCGGCCTGCTCGCCAAGCACCTCGCCGAGGTGGGGGTGGAGGCCCGGGTCATCAAGCTGGACGGCGCCGTGGAGACCGCGATCCGCCTCGGGGTCGCCGACGCCGTGGCCGACGTCGTGGAGACCGGCACCACCCTGCGCAACGTCGGCCTCGAGGTGTTCGGCGAGCCCATCGCCCACTCCCAGGCCGCGCTGATCCGGCGCGCCGGGGCCGAGGAGACCAGCGGGGTGCGGCAGCTCGTCCGCCGCCTCCAGGGCGTGCGGGTGGCCCGCGAGTACGTGATGATCGACTACGACATCCGGGCCGAGCGCATCGACGAGGCCATCTCCATCACCCCCGGCATGGAGGGCCCCACGGTCTCCCCGCTGCACCGGGAGGGCTGGGTCGCCGTCCGCGCCATGGTCCCCCGCAACGGGCACCAGCAGGTCATGGACCGCCTGTGGGAGATCGGTGCCAAGGCCGTGCTCGCCACCGCGATCTTCGCCTGCCGCCTCTGAGCCGCCGCCCCGTCTGACAAATGTCATCGCCAGGCCCGGACGCCGGGCACTGAGGTTCCCCGGCGCCCCGGCCTAGCGTTGGGGCCATGAACGCCATAGAACTCACCGGCGTGAGCAAGCGTTACGGTGAGGTCCTCGCCGTCGACGACCTGAACCTCACCGTGGAACCGGGACGCACGGTCGCCCTCCTCGGCCCGAACGGCGCGGGCAAGTCGACCACGATCACCATGCTGCTCGGCCTGCTGCGGCCCACCTCCGGACGCGTCCGCGTGCTCGGCCGCACGCCCGGCGAGGCGGTCGCGGCGGGCCAGATCGGCGCGATGCTCCAGGAGGGGACGCTGATCCCCGAGCTGACCGTCCGCGAGCTCGTCGACTTCGTCCGCCGCCTCTACCCCGACCCGCTGCCGCTCGGCGAGGTCCTGCGGACGGCGGACCTCACCGATCTGGCCTCGCGGCGGGCCGCCAGGCTGTCCGGCGGGCAGACCCAGCGGGTCAGGTTCGCCCTCGCCATCGCGGGGGCGCCGAAGATCCTGGTGCTCGACGAGCCGACCGCCGCGATGGACGTGGAGTCGCGCCGCGCCTTCTGGGCCGGCATGCGGGCCTACGCCGCGCTGGGCCGCACCGTCCTGTTCGCCACCCACTACCTGCGGGAGGCCGACGAGAACTCCGACCGGGTGATCGTCATGGCCCGGGGCGGGATCGTCGCCGACGGCACCGCCGCCGAGATCAAGGCGGGCGCCGGCGGCGGCACCGTCGGCTTCTCGCTCGGCGCCCAGTCGGCGGCCGGCCTGGACGCGCTGCCGGGCGTCACCGGCGTCGAGATCGTCTCCGGCACGGTGACGCTCCGCACGTCCGACGCCGACGCGACCGTGGCCGCCCTCTACCGCCGCACCACGCTCGACGTGCGCGGCCTCACGGTCGGCGGGGCCGACCTGGAGGACGCCTTCCTCTCCCTCACCCAGGCCGCGGAGGTCTGAGCCATGCTGAACTACGTGAAGCTGGAAGTCACGCGGATGCTGCGCAACAAGCGCTACGTCATCTTCGTCGTGGCCTTCCCCGTCGGCTTCTACCTGCTGTACTCGAACCTCTGGGGCGACCAGGTCGACGAGGCGACCGGCGTCAGGGGCAGCGTCACCCTCATGGTGTCGATGGCCG
This sequence comes from Sphaerisporangium aureirubrum, assembly GCF_042658925.1. Lineage (NCBI taxonomy): Bacteria > Bacillati > Actinomycetota > Actinomycetes > Streptosporangiales > Streptosporangiaceae > Sphaerisporangium > Sphaerisporangium aureirubrum. Next base: position 15,744 of record NZ_JBHSRF010000027.1, on the reverse strand, counting down.
CGTACGGCGCGCTGGCGGCGGCGATCATGTCGACGGCCGTGCCGTGGTCGCAGGAACGGCACAGCGGCTGGCTGCGGCAGCTCCAGATCACCCCGCTGCCCGGCTGGGCGATCATCGTGACGAAGCTGATCGCGTCGCTGCTGCTCGTGCTGCCCGCCCTGCTGCTCGTCGTCCTCGCCGCGGTGCTCACCCGGCACGTGGGCCTCGGCGCCGGGCAGTGGGCCGCGCTGATCGCCGCCATGTGGGCGGGCACCGTGCCGTTCGCCGCGCTCGGCCTCATCATCGGCTCGCTCGTCCCGCCGGACACCGCCCAGCCGCTGGCCATCATCGGCATGTTCGGCCTCGCGCTGCTCGGCGGGCTGTGGTTCCCCGTCGACCTGCTGCCCGAGACCATGCGGGCCGTCGCCCACGCGCTGCCGTCCTACGACTACGCCTCCATCGGCTGGGAGATCGTCGCCGGGCACGCGCCTCCGGGGGCGTCGGTGGCGGGCATCCTCGGCTGGGGGGTCGCGCTCGGCGTCCTCGCGGTCCTCGCCTACCGCAGGGCGACGGTACGGTCCTGAGTGATGGGTCGTCTGAGCAGCGTTTTCAGCTTCGGCGGGGCGGACGACAAGCCGTCCCGCTGGAGGCGTCTCCTCGGCACCTCCTTCGGCATGGCCTACCTGTTCTACCCGGTGACCGACATCACCTCCGGCGCCGTCACCGGGGCCAAGGCGTACTGGGCGGTCGCCTCGCTGGTGGTGTTCGTCGCCTGCTACGTCGCCACGGTGCTCAGCCCGCGGGACTACGGCGAGCCCGGGCGGTGGACCTACCCCCTGCTGTCCGTCCTCGTGCTGATGGCCGTCGTGTTCCCGATCGTCTTCGGGGGCGGCTGGCTGGCGTTGCCGATCTACGTCACGGTCGTGATCAGCATGGGCCTGCCCATGCGGGCGGCCGTGGCCGGCATCCTCGGCATGGCCGCCGTCGTGGCCGTCGACGGCCACGTCACCGGGGCCGACGGGGGCACCATGACGCTCCTGCTGCTTCAGGTCGTCACGCTCGGCGTGCTGTTCATGAGCGTCCGCAACACCCGCGTGCTGGTGACCCGGCTGCACCGGGCGCAGAGCGAGGTGGCCCGCCTGGCGGCGAACGAGGAGCGCCTGCGCATCGCCCGCGACCTGCACGATCTGCTCGGCCACAGCCTGTCGCTCATCGTCCTCAAGAGCGAGCTGGCCGCCCGGCTCGCCGAGCAGGGCTCGCCGAAGGCCGCCGGCGAGATCCGCGACGTGGAGTCGGTGGCCCGCATGTCCCTGCAGGAGGTCCGCGAGGCGGTCACCGGCTACCGCCGGCGCGGGCTGTCGGAGGAGCTCGACAGCGCGCGGGCCGCGCTGGACGCGGCCGGCGTGACCGTCGCGGTGCGCACCGCGGGCACCCCGCTGCCCGGCGCCCTGGACGACCTGTTCGGCTGGGCCGTGCGCGAGGGGGTCACCAACGTCGTGCGCCACTCCCGGGCCGGGCGGTGCGAGATCGCCGTGGCCTGCCAGGACGGCGAGGCGATCCTGGTGATCGCCGACGACGGGCGGCACGCCGGGCCGTACGAGGCGGGAAGCGGCCTGACCGGGCTGGCCGAACGCGTCGAGGTCGCGGGCGGCGCCTTCGCCGCCGGCCCGTCCCCCGGAGGCGGCTTCCGCCTGCGGGTGACCGTGCCCGCCGCCGTGGGATCCGGCACGTGACCGCGCCCGCCGGGAGCGGCACGTGATCAGGGTCGTGCTGGCAGAGGACCAGGCGATGGTCAGGGGCGCGCTGGCGTCCCTGCTCGGCCTGGAGGCCGACATCGAGGTCGTCGGCGAGGCGTCCACCGGGGAGGAGGCCGTGGCCCTCGTCCTGCGGGTCCGGCCCGACATCGCGCTCCTGGACATCGAGATGCCGGTGAAGGACGGCATCACGGCGGCGGCTGAGATCGCCCGTGCGGCGCCGGGCTGCCGCGTCATGATCCTCACGACCTTCGGCAGGCCCGGCTACCTGCGCAGGGCCATGGAGGCCGGCGCGGTGGCGTTCCTGGTCAAGGACAGCCCCGCCCGGGAACTGGCCGCCGCGATCAGGCGGGTGCTGGCCGGTGAACGCGTGATCGACCCCGCCCTGGCCGCCGCCGCCCTCAGCGCCGGCCCGAACCCGTTGTCCGCCCGTGAACGCGACGTCCTCACCGCCGCCGCCGACGGCTCCACGATCGGCGACATCGCCCTGCGCCTCCACCTGTCCGAGGGCACCGTCCGCAACTACCTGTCCTCGGCGATCCAGAAGACCCACGCCCGCAACCGCATCGAGGCCGTCCAGCGCGCCCGCACCCAGGGCTGGCTCTGACCGGCCACCGGTGCGGGGCCCGGTGGGCTCAGGTGTCCGTCAGGCGGGCGGCCTTGGCGTGGAGGTAGCGCTGCTGGGGGAGGCTGGTCGTCCGGCGGGCCGCCGCGTGGTAGGAATCACGGGCCGCGGCGAGATCGCCGAGCATCTCCAGCAGGTGCGCGCGTACCGCGTGGAACCGGTGGTCCTCGGCGATCCGCTCGTCGGCCTGGAGCCCCTCCAGCAGGCCGAGCCCCTCGCGCGGGCCTCGCGCCATCGCCACGGCGACGGTGTGGTTCAGCGCCACCATGGGATTGCCGGTGACGCGCATCAGCACCTCGTAGAGCGCCGCGATCTGCGGCCAGTCCGTCGCCTCGGCGCTCGGTGCCTCGTCGTGGACCGCGGCGATCGCCGCCTGGAGCTGGTACGGGCCGGGTGTCCCCCGGGAAAGCGCGCCGGTGACGAGCGCCACGCCTTCGGCGATGGATTCGGCGTTCCAGAGGCTCCGGTCCTGCTCGGCCATCGGCACCAGCTCGCCGCCCGGCCCGGTACGCGCCGGGCGGCGGGCGTCGACGAGCAGCATGAGGGCGAGCAGGCCGGTCACCTCGGCGTCCTCGGGCAGCAGCCGGTGCGTCATGCGGGTCAGCCGGATCGCCTCGGCCGCCAGTTCGGTGCGTTGCAGGTCGGGCCCCGACGTGCTGGCGTACCCCTCGTTGAAGATCAGGTAGAGCACGTGCAGGACCGCGCCGAGCCGCGGGGCGCGCTCCGGGCCTGGGGGCATGCCGAAGGGGATGCCGCTCTCCTTGATGCGCTGCTTGGCCCGGCTGACACGCCGGGTCATGGTCGCCTCCGGTACGAGGAACGCGCGGGCGATCTCCGCGGTGGTCAGCCCGCCGACCGCCCGCAGGGTGAGCGCGATCTGCGAGGCCGGCGAAAGCGCGGGGTGGCAGCACATGAACAGCAGGATGAGCGTGTCGTCGGAGTCATGCACCGGCCTGTCGGCGGCGGGAGCCAGCCAGTGGTCGGCCGGCGTCCGGCCGGCGACGGTGTCCTCACGCCGCCGCCGCGCCTGCTCGGCGCGCAGCAGGTCGGTCAGCCTGCGCGAGGCGACGGTGATCAGCCAGCCCCGCGGGTGGTCCGGGACGCCGTCGTCCGGCCACTGGGTGGCGGCGGCGAGCAGCGCCTCCTGGACCGCGTCCTCGGCGATGGTGAAATGCCCGTAACGCCGTACCACCGCGCCGAGGACCTGCGGCGCCAGGACGCGCAGCAGGTCCTCGACCTCGGGCTCGGAGGTGATCAGAACTCCAGGTCGGCCCGGGACTCGGCGAGCGGCCGCACGTCCGCGTAGGCACGCGCCGCCACATGGGCCGGGGCCGGGCAGCTCTCCAGCCGCGCGGCGATCTCGGTCGCCCGGTCGAAGCTCGCGCAGTCAACGATCCAGTAGCCCGCGAGAACCTCCTGCGTCTCGGCGTACGGCCCGTCCGTCACCACCGGAACCCCGTCCCGCGACCCGATCCGCCTGGTGTGCACCGGAGCGGCCAGAGCACGCGTCTCGACGAGCTCCCCCGACTCGTCCAGATCCTTGTTGAACTGCTCCATGAAGGCCCCCATCGCGGCGAAGTCCTCCCCGGACCAGGCCGGAGCGCCGCCGTCCTTCCCCGCCATCCCGTCGTAGTCCTGCTGCGACGCATAGGTCAAGATCATGTACTTCACGCGCATCTCCTCTTCCACGAGCACCTACCCGGTGCCTCCACCGGAGACGTCGACGCCGTCCCCCCATCCCGGACACCCACCCGCCACCGAATCACAAAGTCGTCCCCTCGCCGCCGATCTCCGTGCCGGCGGGCCGTTCCGCGCTCGTCCGGGGGTCCCCGGGCGGCGTTCGGCCCACCGCTCGTCGTCAACTGCGCACTCTGCGAGATGGGACTCGTGATTCACACGGTGATGATGAAGCCTACGAACCGGTCGGGGGGCCGATCGGGGGGGTAGTCACGCGCGGCACCTGACATCTGCGCGTTCCCGGTTCCGGACCATCGGCGTGGCATGCCTGCCGTCGCCGAGCCGGTACTCATTTTTTCTGTGGAGGGCGGGAACCTCGATGTCTAATTCGTTTTTGCGTGCCCCGGCTGCCGCTCCGGCGTCGGACTGGCTGAGCGTCGTCATCCCCGCGGCGGAACCGGACGGCGCCGTCCTGCGGGTCGACCAGGACCATCCGTTCTTCTTCGACCACCCGCTTGACCACGTGCCGGGCATGTTGCTGGTCACCGGCCTGCTGGATCTCGCGCGAGCCGCGGCCGGGGCCCGGCCCGGCGGCCACGGGGTGCGCCTGTCGCTGCGGTTCCGGCGGATGTGCGAGCTGGACGGCCCCGTCACGCTGCGCGCCGAGCCGGTCCAGGACGGCCGCCGCGACACCTTCGCGGTGGCGGCCGCGCAACACGGCGCCCCGGTGTGCGCGGGCACGATCGAGCTGATCCCCGCGGACGGCGACCCCCCCGGCGCGGCCGGGCAGGGCACGTCCGTGCCAGGCGGGGACGTTCCGGTGACGCCCATCGCCCAGGAGCTGGTGCACCGCTCCGACGTGTGGAACGTGGTGGTCGGCGAGCCGGTGGTCACGCGGGAGAGGTACGAGGCGGCGCTGGTCTCCCCGCCGGCCGGGCACTTCCTGCTGCGCCACGGCGCCGAGCGGTACGCGGCCGAGGAGATCGTCGAGGCGGGCCGGCAGCTGGTCACCGCCGCCATGCACGGGGCGCACCGCCGCCCCCGCGACACGGCGATGTTGTGGCTGTCGGTGTCGGCCGACCTGCCCGCCCCGGCGCACCGCTCGGTGCCGCTGGCGCTGCGCTGGGAGATCACCCCGCCCCGGGGCGGCCGTGCGCACTTCGACCTCACCCTGCTGGCCGGCGGAAGGCCCGCGGGCTCCCTTTATTACACGACCAGATGCATGTCCCCCGTGGGCTACGCACGGTTCCGCGCGAACGGGGGAGACGCGTGAGCGCCCCGCTCGCCACGGCCCCCGCCTCGTCCCGGGTCTGGGCGGGGTACGTCGCGCCCGTGCTGTTCGTGGCCGGTGTCGCGATCAGCGTGGCCGCCGTGGCCCTGTGCCTCGGGCAGGACGGGCCGCTGCGGCTGTTCACCGCCGCGTTCATCGCCGCCAACCTCGGGTGGCTGGTGCTGGAGGCGCCGATCACCTTCCGGCGGCCGTCCGCGCCGCCCCGGGAGGTGGCGACCCTGGTGACGTACGCGCTCACCCGGGTGGCCACCATGAGCGCGGCGATCCTCCTTCCGCCGGTGTGGCAGCGGCCCTCGCCGCTGCTCGCCGTCCCGGTGCTGCTGTTCGCCTCCGGTGTGCTGCTGCGGGTGGTGGCGATGCGGGAGCTCGGGCGGTTCTACTCCCACCATGTGATCCGCCGGGACGACCACGTGATCGTCCGGACCGGCCCCTACCGGCTGATCCGCCATCCGGCGTACGCGGGCATGCTGCTCGGCCACGCCGGCCTCGTGCTGTTCTTCCTCAACCCGGTGAGCGTGCCGCTGCTGGCCGCCCTGGCCGTGGTGATCGGCTGGCGGGTCCGGGTGGAGGAGCGCGAGCTGATGGCGATCCCCGCCTACCGGGCGTACGCGGACGGCCGTCCCCGCCTGATCCCCGGGATGTGGTGAGCGATGCGGCCCGAGCTCACCTGTGACGAGCTGCTGACCACCACCCGGTCGGTGCGCCGCGGCCTGGACCTGACCAGGGACGTGGACCTCGACGTGGTCAAACGGTGCCTGAGCGTCGCCCTGCAGGCCCCCAACGGCGCCAACCGGCAGAGCTGGCGCTGGCTGGTGCTCACCGACCCGGATCTGCGCGCCGAGGTGGCCGCCGTGTACCGCCGGGCCTTCGACGACCGCAACGGCCCGCCGCCGCCGAGCCCACCGGCTCCCGGCGACCGGCCCGCGCGGATGGCCGCGGACGCGCGCGAGCTGGCCGCCAAGCTCCACCGGGTGCCCGTGCTGGTGATCCCCTGCCTGGAGCTGGACACCTCCGAGCTGCCGGCCGGGAGCCAGGCGAGCCTGTGGTCCTCCCTGCTGCCCGCCGCCTGGAGCTACGCGCTGGCCGCCCGCACGTACGGCCTGGTCACCGCGTGGACCACGGTGCACCTGGACCGGGAGAAGGAGGTCGCCCGCCTGCTCGGCCTGCCTCCCACCGTCCACCAGGGCGCCCTGCTGCCCACCGCCTACGGGACCAGGACGAGGTTCCGGCCGGGCCCGCGCCGCCCCCTGGAGGAGGTCCTGCACGTCGACGGCTGGCGAGGCGGGACCGGCGTTCACCACCGGACCGACCGTGTCGGCGACCGCGCCCATGGGCGGGTCCGTGACGAGATCCCTGAGGAGGGACGCGTATGACACCGCAGACCGTGGCACCGGTGCTGGCGGCCGGGCTGCTGGACGCGGCCGAGGTGGGGAACAAGTTCTCCCGGCTGGAGTCGATGCGGGCGGCCGGATTCCCGGTGCCGCCGCTGTACTGCCTGCCCGCCGCCGCCTTCGACCTGGCCACCGGGACGGTGCGCGCCGGGCTGCCGCCGCTGCCCGCCGCGGCGGACACCGAAGGGGTCCGGGCCTGGGGCGAGGGCGCCGCCGGGCAGGTGGCCCGGCTGGAGGTGCCGGGCGCGCTCGCCGGGGCGGCGCTCGCCGCGTTCGACGAGGTGATCGGTCCGGACGGCCTGGCCGCGGTACGGGCCTGTGTGGTGCCGGTGGAGGGCGGGCCGGGGGAGGACGACGCCTCCGACCCCTTCGCCGGGATGAGCGACAGCTTCCTGTACGTGCCGCGCGGCGACCTGCTCGCCCGGATCGTGGACTGCTGGGCGTCGGCGTACAAGCCCGAGGCCGTGCTGTACCGGATGCGCCGGGGCGTCGATCCCGCCGCCACCCGGGTCGCGGTCGGCGTGCAGCGGATGGCGCTCGGCACCCGCTCGTTCGTGGCCTTCACCCGCGACCCGCGCGACGGCGCCTCGCGGCTGGTGATCGCCGCCGCGCACGGCATCGGCGAGGGGGTGGTGCAGGAGAAGGCCGACGTGGACCACTTCTTCGTCGACCCCGCCACCGGCGAGACGCGCGCCGAACCGGTCCGCAAGCTGCGGATGGTCGGGCCCCCCGCCCCCGGAGGCCCCGGCGAGCCCGCCCTGCTGGACGTCCCGCCGGAACTGGCCGTCGCCCCCGTGCTCGACGACGGCCACATCGCCCGGATCGCCGAGGTGGCCGCCCGGATCGAACGGCACTTCGGCGGCCCCCAGGACATCGAGGGCACCTTCACCCCGGACGGCACCCTCCACGTCGTCCAGGCCCGCCCCATCGTGACCGCCGCCGCTCCTCCGGCTCCCGCCACGGCCCTCGACGCGTCGTCCGCCTCCTCGGCCCGTCGCGACTCCCCGGCCCACTCGGCCTCCAGCGCCCAGCGGGCCCCCGCGGGTGCCCACCCGGGGCCCGGGGGCGCCGCGGCCGGGCAGGTGGAGTGGAGCAACCACAACATCACCGAGAGCTATCCCGGTGTGTCCGGGGCGCTGACCTACTCGCTGGCCCGGGACTTCTACCGGTGGATCTTCACCGACCTGTACCGGCGGATGGGCGTGCCCGACCGGACGCTGCGGCGCAACGCCCACCACCTGGCCCGGATGATCGGCACGCTGGACGGCCGGATCTTCTACCGGATGGACGCCTGGTACGCCCTGCACGGCCAGATGCCGGTCTTCGAGTTCATCCGGGGCTGGTGGGAGCACGGCATGGGGCTCGCCGAGACCCCGCGCGCCGCCCCGCTGCGCCCCGGGTGGCGGCTGCGGGCCCTGCGGGCCGCCCCCGGGCTGCTCAGGCGGATGTTCACCCACCAGGCCGAGGTCCGCGCCTTCCTGCGCTGGTGGGACGGGATCGCGGCGGCCGAACGGGTGGACGCGCTCGGCCCGGAGGAACTGGTCGTGTACTACCGCGGCCTGTGGGCGCGGGTGGCGGACCGCTGGGGGGTGACCCTGACCAACAGCATCCTCGGCATCGTGGTCGTGCAGACACTGGACGGGCTGCTGCGCCGCTGGGCGGGGCAGGACGGCCACTCCCTGATGCTCGGGTTGCTGTCCGGGGGGCCGGACAACCGGTCGCTGGCCGCGGTGCGGTCCGCGATCGCGCTGGCCGAGCTGGCGGGCGCCGACCGGCGGCTGCGCGAGGACGTGCTCGCCGCGCGGGACCCCGAGGCGGCCCGCGAGCTGTGGGAGCGGCTGGTGTCCGGCGCCTACGGGCCCCGGCCCGCCACGGCCGCCACCGCGTACCTGCGCCGCTACGGGGACCGGGCCACCGGTGACCTGAAGCTGGAGGAGCCCACCCCGCGCCAGCGGCCGTGGACGGTGCTGGACCTGCTGCGGCCCCTGGTGCGCCAGGGCCGTACCGTGGCCGCCAGCCGGGCCGAGGAGCTGCGCGTGCGCCGGGACGCCGAGCGCGAGCTGCGCCTGCGCTGCCCGAGCCTCCCGCGCCGCGCCGTGATACGGGCGCTGTCCGGCGCGCTGCGCGGCTTCGTCACGGCCCGGGAGGACATGCGGTTCTGCCGCAGCCAGCTCTACGGCCTCTCCCGCCGCGTCCTGTTCCGCCTGGGCGCGGAACTGGCCGCCGCCGGGCACCTCGACGACGCGGCTGACGTCATCGACCTGACCGTCCCCGAGGTGCTCGGCGCCTTCGAGGGCACCCTGCCCGGCACCGCCCTGCGTCCCCTCGCCGCCCACCGCCGCGCCGAACGCGAACACCACGCCACCCTCCCACCCCCGCCACCCCGCCTGGTCACCGACGCCGGCGTCCCCCTGGCCGTCCCCCGCCCGCTCGCCGACCCGGCCTCCGCCTGGCCGCCCGGCACCCCCGATGGCGCCGTGCCCGGCGACCCCGGATCGCCCGACACCCGCCTGCTGCGCGGACTGGCCTCCAGCGAGGGGGTGGTGCGCGGGCGGGCCAAGGTGGTGGAGCATCCGTCGGTGCCGCCGGAGTCCTGCCAGGACCGGATCCTGGTCGCCCGGGAGACCGACCCCGGCTGGCTGTTCCTGATGACCGCGGCCAAGGGCCTGGTGGTCGAACGGGGCACCCTGCTCTCCCACACCGCGATCACCGGCCGCCTGCTCGGCGTCCCCACCGTCGTCGCGGTCCCCGGCGCGACCACCCTCATCCCCGACGGCGCCTGGGTGGAACTGGACGGCGCCGCCGGAACCGTCCGCGTCCTCGAGGAGACACCATGACCACCCCTGAAGGCGCCACCGGCCCCACCCGTGCCGCGGGGGACACGATGACCGTCCCCGCCGGCCCTGCCGGGCCCGCACACGACGCGGCGGACACGACGACCGTCGCCGGGCCCGCGCGCGCGGCTGGGGACACGACGACCGTCCGCGTCGGCCCTGCCGGGCCCGCACGTGACGCGGAGGACATGATGACCGTCGCCGGGCCCGCGCGCGTGGCGGGGGACACGACGACCGCGCCCGGCGGCGTCCGGGCCGAGGCGGGCGGCGCCGGGGGAGGATCCACGACCGCCGCGAGGCTCCGGCGGTACGTGATCGGCAGTTATCCGCCCGCGTTCTACCTGCCCTACGCGGTCACCTGGGCCCTCGGGGTGAGCGCGCTGGTCGCCCTGGCCGACCCGCGCGTCGGGGTGTGGCGGCCGGACGGCGGGGCGCTGGTCTCGGTGCTCACGTTCGCGATCACGCTGCTGCTCATGCGCGCCGTGGACGACATCCGCGACCTGGAGTACGACCGCGTGCACAACCCTGGCCGCCCGCTGCCGGGCGGCGCGGTGCGGGTGCGCGACCTCGGCGTGCTCATCGCGGCGGGGACCGCCGCGGTCCTGGCGCTCAACGCCGGCCGGGGCGTCGTCCTCGCCCTGCTGGCCGCCCAGCTCGGCTACACGCTGCTGCTGCTGGCCGTCGACCGCCGGTGGGGCTGGCCGTCCGGTGACGACCTCGGGCTGAGCAACCTGGTCAGCGCTCCCGTGCAGATCCTGCTCAACCTGTACCTCTACGCCGGGGTGCTCCAGCAGGAGGGCTTGACACCGAGCCCGCACGCCGTCCCCGCCCTGCTCACCGCCACCGCGGCCTTCCTGCACCTGGAATACGCGCGCAAGGTCACCCGTGTCCCCCGCCCCGGCGAGCGCGGCTACGCCGTCGCGTACGGCCCTGACCGCACCGCCGTGTTCGCCGTCGTCGGCGCCGTCGTCGCGGCGGGCCTGGCCCTGGCGCTGACCCGTCCCTGGCAGCACATCCCCGGCGCGGCCCCCTGGGGCTGGCTGGTCCTGCTCCCGCTGCTCTTCGTCGCCTTCGGCGCCTATCGCTTCTGGCGCACCGGCACCCCCCGCTGGCCCTTGCTCCCCCCCGCCCTGTTCCTCCTGACGACCTTCCTCGCCTACCTGGCCGCCGCCGCCCTAGGAAAGGACCTGGTGTGACACCCCCCACGGCCTCCGGCCTCCCCCCGCTGCGGGACCCCGAGACCCCGCCGCACCACCCGGAGCCGCCCTTCCCTTTCGCCGGGCCGCCCGGCTCCGGGCGCGCGGGGGAGCCGGAACCTCTGGAGCCGCCGTCAGTCCCTTTCGCGGGGCCGCCCGGCTCCGGGCGCCTGGGGGAGCCGGAACCTCTGGAGCCGCAGTCCTTCCCCTTCTCCGAGCGGCCCGGTGTGCGGCCGCCGCGGGAGTACGACGAACTGCTGGGACGTTCCCGGCCGCTCGCCGTGCGGCTGCCGAACGGAGGTGAGGCGCTGCTGGTGAGCCGGTACGCCGAGGTGCGGGCGGTGCTGTCGGACGATCGGTTCAGCCGGGCGCGCTACCCCGGGAGGCCGATGTTCGCGCGGACGCCCGAGTCGCTGGCCCTGGCCACCAGCGACCCTCCGGTGCACACCCGCAGGCGGCGCGCGGTGCTGGGCGCCTTCACCGCGCGGCGGGCCCGGCGGCAGGTGCCGTGGCTGCAGGGCCTGGCCGCCGGGCTCCTGGACCGGATGGCCGCGCTGCCGAAGCCGGTCGACCTGGTGGAGACGTTCACCGTGCCGTTCGCGCTGCGCGCCATCTCCGGGATCCTCGGCATCCCGCCGGGCGACCGCGCCCGGCTGCGCCCCCTGGTGGACCGGATGATGTCCACCACCGCCTTCACCCCGGACGAGGTGGCGCGGGCGCACGCGGAGGCCGGGCGGTACTTCGACGACCTGGTCGCCGCACGGGAGGCCGCGCTCTCCCGCGGCGAACCCGGGAGCGACCTGCTCACCGAGCTGCTGGCCGCCCCCGGGCCGGAGCGGCTCAGTCCCAAGGAGATCTCGGTGCTCGGCGCGGGCCTGCTGATGGCCGGATACGAGACGACCGCCAACCAGCTCGCCATGTGCGCCCTGACGGTCCTCGGCGACCCCGCCTGGGCGGCCGCGCTGCGGGCGGACCCCGGCGCGGTCGCCCCGGCGGTGGAGGAGATGCTGCGCTGGAGCTCCCTGGTCGCCACCGGCGGCGCCCCGCACGTCGCCACCGAGGACGTGCGCCTCGGCGGCACCCTGGTCCGGGCCGGCCAGGTCGTCGTCCCCCTGACCGACGCCGCCAACCGCGACCCGGCCGTGTTCACCGCCCCCGGCGCCTTCGACCCGGCCCGCCCCGGCAACCCCCACCTGGCCTTCGGCCACGGCCGCCACCACTGCCTGGGCGCCCACCTGGCCAGGACCGAACTCCGCGTCGGCCTCACGGCCCTGCTGGACCGCTTTCCCGGCCTCACCGTCGCCGTCCCGGCGGACGAGCTGGAATGGCGGCGCGGAATGTTCATCCGCGGCCCGAGATCGCTGCCGGTCACCTGGCCGTCCCCGCCGTCCCCGCCGTCCCCGCCGTCCCCGCCGTCCCCGCCGGACGAGGCGGCGCGGCCGTGAGGCTGGACGGCGTGCACATCGCCGGGGTGGGGGTGTGCCTGCCCGGGGTGATGGACACCCGGGAGGCGGCCGGGCGGGGGGTGCCCGGTGCGGCGGAGGCGGTCGAGAGCGGCTGGACCGGCGTGGCGGTCGCGGGGGAGCGGCCGGCGCCCGAGATGGCCGCCGAGGCGGCGCAGCAGGCACTGGCGCGCTCGGCGCACGGACCGGCGGACATCGCGGTGCTCATGTACGCCAGCATCCTGCCGCACGGGCCGGAGGGATGGCCGCCGCAGACGTACGTGCAGCGGCGCGTGGTCGGCGGCACGATACCGGCGGTGGAGATCAGGCAGCAGTGCAACGGGATGCTCGGCGGCGTGGAGCTGGCCGCGTGTTTCCTCACCGCGCACGACCGGCTCGCGGCGCTGGTCACCGGGGCGGACAACTTCGGCACACCGATGTTCGACCGCTGGCGCTACGCCGCGGCGGCGGGCACCAACCGGACGTCCATCACCGGGGACGCCGGAGCGGCGCTCGTGCTGTCCCGGAAAGGCGGGTTCGCCCGCCTGTGCGCCGTCGGGTCGATGTCGGTGCCCTGGCTGGAGGACCTGTTCCGCAGCGGGATCCCGCTGTTCCCGCCCGAGCCCACACTCGGGCGGATCCCCGACGTGGGCGCCCGGTTCGCCGACTACCGGCGGCGCGACCCCGCGGCGTTCGCGGCGGCCAAGGACGCCCTGTCCCGGGCCCGGGCCGAGCTGGCCCGCCGCACCCTTGACGAGGCGGGGGTGACGGCGGACCAGATCACCCGGGTCACCCACGTGTTCGCCGGCGCGCGGCCCTACGTCGAGGGGGTGCTCACCCCGCTCGGCATCGACGCCTCGCGCGGGATGCTGGAGTTCGGCCGCCGCCTCGGCCACCTCGGCACCTGCGACCCCGTGGTGGCCCTGGACCATCTCGTCGCGACCGGCGGCGTCGTCCCGGGCGACCACGTCCTGATGCTCAGCAACGGCGGCGCCTCCCTCGCCTGCGCCGTCGTGGAGATCACCGGACGCCCCGCATGGCTCACCGCCCCGCCCCGGACCGCCGGGGCGGCGCGATGAACGCGGTCAGCGGGCGGAGCCGACACCGGCGGCGTGCCGGATCAGGTCGCCGACGTGCACGATGCCCATGCAGCGGCCCACCTCGTCGACCACCACCAGGTCGTCGTACACCCGGGCGGCGTCCTTGCCCGCGAGCTGCATGGCGGCGATGGCGGGGGTGGTCTTCGGCACGACGCGCGGCGGGTCGGCCAGGCGGTGGGCGGGCTTCTTGGCGTGCAGGGCGTGGCCGTACGGCCCGGCGATGGACAGCAGGAAGCGGCTGCGGTCGACGCTGCCCGTCGGCCGCTGGAACTCGTCCACCAGGATGACGCTGGTGATGGACGGCTCGGTGCCGAGGGCGTCGACGACGTTCTCGGCCGTCGCCCCGAGGTCCAGGGTCACCGCGGGCATCAGGAACTCCTGCACCCGCGGGCCGAGGTCGGCGAAGCTCGGCTGCTCCGGCTCGTCCACCGCGACGGGAAGCGGGACCCGCACCCGGCCGTGCGAGGGCCGCCAGTCGAGCGGCGCGAGCAGCGGGCCCTGGGCCAGCCGTACCCCCCAGCGGCGCAACGCGGCCAGCTGGGCCTCGTCCCGCACGCCCGGCGCCAGCACGTGGACGCCCATCCCGGTCGCCATCCGGGCGATGGCCTCGCCCACCGAGTTGCGCCGCGCGTCCCCCGGGATCCGGTCCACCAGACCCGGCGACAGCACGGCCGCGTACGGCGCGGCGTCGGCGATCAGGTCCAGCGGCAGATGCGAGGCCCCGAGGCCGCCGAGGGCCACCAGATAGCCGATGGTGCGCAGCCCGTCCATCCCGACGAGCAGCGCCCGCCGGTCCTCCGCCGCGAAGTCCCCTCCGACGACCAGGATCACCTCACGCGGCCGCCGCTTCGTCGCCCGCATAGCCTCGTGCAACGGCGCCATCGCCGCCGACCCTTCGATCACCGCCCCCGACGGCACCGACAACACCAGCGGAAGCAACGCCTCCTCCCGCGCCGCCGCATGCGCGGCCGCCACAGTGGGCGAGATGTCCCGTCCCCCCACGGATCCCCGCGGCGCGCCCCCGAGCGCACCGTATCCAGGTGCCGGCTCGCCGTATCCGGGTGTCTGGTCGCGGTATCCGGAGGCTTGGTTGCCGTATCCGGAGGCCTGGTCGCCGTGCCCGGGTGTCTGGTCGCGGTACCCGGAGGCCTGGTTGCCGTACCCGGGTGTCAGCTCGCCGTACTCAGGCGTGTGGCCGCCGTATGCAGGCGTGTGGCCGCCGTGTCTGGGCGTGTGGTCGCCGTACGCCGGGGCGTGGTCTCCGTACGGCGTCTGGTCGCTGTACCCGGGGTCGCGGTCGCCGGGTACGGGGCCGGAGTGGTGACCGCTGTGCCCGGTGCCGGGCCGGTGCGCGGTCGAGGCCTCGACCGCGATCACTCCGCCCGAGTCCAGATCGACGATCGGCAGGAAGGCCACCAGGACGCCCGCCCCGGTACGGCCGCCCGTGCCCTGTGACTGCGTTGCGTGAGGTGCCGGCTGCGCGCCGGAGGCAGCAGCGGTTCCCGGAATGGTCGCCGCCGGGCGAGGAAGTGGGACCGTCACCTCTGGATTGTCCTGCGGCTTCCTGACCGATTGATACCACCGTGGCCGGAGTTCACCCACATTTTTCACACTGTTGGATCGCGATCCTTCTTTTACCGCCCACCTCAACGGTTGTCACCGTTCGTAATCAAGCTCCTGCCGGCGCGGGCGACCGCAACCGCGCGCCGGGGCCGGCCGGTTGATCCGTACACCGCGCGCGCCGGGGCCGGCCGGTTGATTCGTACACCGCGCGCGCCCGGGGCCGGCCGGTTGATCCGTGCGGGAGGGGTATCGTTCGGCGGCATGACGTCACGACCGGCCGCCGGCGGCGGGCGCTGGGTGCCGGTGGGGGCCGAGCGCCTGGCCGGGTGGATCGGGGGCTTCACCGACCGGCACGGCCCGGTGGAGGCCACCCTGGCCGGGGACGTGGTGCGCCTGCGAGGGCTCGACGGCGCGGTGGCCGAGTGCCACGTGCCCTTCCCCCCGCTGGCCGCCCCCGGCGCGGACCCCGTGCGGGCCCTGGTGACCCACGCCATGGCCGAGCGACGCGTCGGCGTCCTGCTGGTCCGCCTCGGCGGGTACGCCGCCGGAGTCTTCGAGGGTTCTCGCCTGGTCGCCTCCAAGGTCGGCTCCCGCCAGGTCCACGGCCGCAGCGCCGCCGGCGGCTGGTCCCAGCACCGCTTCGCCCGCCGCCGCGAAAAGCAGGCCGGCGAAGCCGCCCAGGCCGCCGCCGACACCGCCGCCCGCATCCTCACCCCCCAGACCCCCACCCTGGAAGCCGTGATCCTGGGCGGCGACCGCCGAGCGATCACCCCCCTCCGCTCCGACCCCCGCCTCAAGACGGTCTTCGCCCTGGAAACCCCACCCTTCCTAGACGTCCCCGACCCCAAACTGGCCATCCTCCAAGCCACCCCCCACGACTTCCGCACCGGCC